>JANXVP010000310.1 GCA_025351615.1 Ramlibacter sp.
ACGACCGCTCCCGGCTTGCAGGATCTTCGGGTCACACCGGTGGGCGAAGCCTACGCGGGCGTGGAGGTTCATGCCAATGTCCTGTCCGGACTGCTGGACGAGAAGATTTTCTTCAAGCCCGACTACGCCATCGGGTATGAGGTCGTGGTGCTGGTCCTGGCCGGCCTGACACTGGCGTTCGCGCTCCCTCTCCTGTCTGCCAGTCGCGCTGTACTGGTCAGCATAGTGGTGATATCGCTGCTGGTTTTGCTCAATTTCTGGCTTTACCTGGGGGCTGGCCTGGTGCTGCCGCTCGCTTCCGCGCTGGTGATGGCGCTCACCGCATTCGCGCTGAACATGAGTTACGGCTATTTCGTGGAAAGCCGGTCCAAGCGCGAACTGGCGAATCTCTTCGGAACCTATGTGCCGCCGGAGCTGGTTGACGAGATGGTGAAAGATCCCACCAGCTACAGCATGAAGGCCACCAATAAAGAGCTGACAGTGATGTTCTGTGACATGCGGGGCTTCACCAAGATGTCTGAAAAGATGGAGCCGACCCAGCTCCAGGAACTTCTCAATGCTGTTTTCAGCCGTTTGACGGACCTGATCCGGGCCAACCGGGGGACAATCGACAAGTACATGGGCGATTGCGTCATGGCTTTCTGGGGCGCGCCGGTCGATACCCCCAACCATGCGCAGCTCGCGGTCAAGACCGCGATCGAGATGGCCGCCGCTGTGAGGGCGATCAACGAAGAGCATCGAGCGTCCGGAATCCCGGAAATTGGCATCGGCATCGGCCTGAACACGGGAACCATGTGCGTCGGTGACATGGGATCGGACATCCGGCTCGCCTATACCGTGATTGGTGACGCGGTCAACCTCGGGTCGCGGCTGGAAGGGCTGTCCAAGGCTTACGGCGTGGAAATTGTCGTTAGCGAATCCACCAGGCGGCTGGCGCAGGATTTCGGCTGGCAGGAGCTGGACAAGGTCCGGGTCAAGGGCAAGGAGCAGGCGGTGGCCATTTTTTCGCCACTGGGCGCCCTGACCGGGCTGGACAAGGCACAAGCCGACGAAGCGAAAGCCTGGGCCGCCCTCGTCAAGGCGTACCGGGGGCAGGATTGGGACCAGTGCGATCTGATGCTGCTGAACCTGCAGCGAATGAATGCCAAAAAATACCTTTACGAACTCTATTCAGAACGTGTAGCCTCGATGAGGTTGCTTCCGTTCGACCCGGGATGGGACGGCGCCACCAATTACGAAACCAAGTAAGGACCCGATCATGAAGGTGCGCGTGTTGGGTTGTTCTGGCGCAATTGCGAAAGACTGCCGAACCACGTCCTTCCTGATCGATCGGGACGTCCTGGTGGACGCCGGCACCGGCGTTGGGGACCTCACGCTGGACGAGATGAAGGGGATCGACCACGTCCTGCTGACGCATTCCCACCTGGACCACATCGCGGCGCTGCCGCTGATGATCGATGCGATCGCTTCGCAGCGGGTCGGTCCGGTACAGATCCATGCCTTGGCAGGCACGATCGCCGCCATGAAGGCGCATATTTTCAACAACGTGATCTGGCCTGACTTCAGCCGCATCCCAACCGCCGAAGCGCCCTTCATCACCTTTCATGAGATTGCAGTCGGCGAGATGCTGGAGATCAGTGGCAAGCAGATCGAGGTGCTGCCCGCGGTCCACACCGTGCCAGCCGTCGGATTTGCCGTCACTGGCGCGCGGGGCCACTGGGTGTTCTCGGGAGATACGGAGCGCAACCCGGCGTTCTGGCGTCGCATCAACCAGATGGATGTCGCCGCACTCGTGATCGAGACTGCGTTCAGCAACCGCGAAAAGGACCTGGCCAGGCGCAGTCTCCATCTGTCGCCGCTGGCGCTCGCGCAGGAGCTCGATTGCATCGACAAGGGCAAGTCGTTCCCGATCTACATCACCCACACCAAGCCTGCCGAGACCGAGTTGATCATGAGTGAGATCCAGAAATTCGACCAGACCCAGCCATTCGGCGTGAACGTGGTCCACGACATCCGCTGGCTCCGTGCCGGCCAGGAGTTCGACCTGTGAGCGCGGTCCTCAAGCCCATCAGGGATTCGGAACAGGCCTTCTTCGATTCCCAGATGCTGCCGCCGGAAAAGCGGGGCGTGACCTTCGAGGTCCTTTTTTACCGCCAGCTTCAGCAGGTCTCCACCCGGATTCATGAAACCGAGAACATCGACCAGATCATGCTCGAGGCGAGCCAGGACATCTGCAAATTGTTCAATGCGGATCGCCTGACGCTTTATGCGATCAGCGGAGACCGGACCTCGATCATCTCCAAGGTCAAGACGGGCCTGAACACGACGAGCGACCTGAAGCTGCCGATCAGCGCCCAGAGCATCGCGGGCTACGCCGCGTTCAGCAAGGAGATCGTGAACATCGCGGACGTCTACGACGAAGACGCCCTCAAGCGCATCCACCCGACCCTGAGTTTCCTGAAGCAGGTCGACAAGCGCTCCGGCTACCGCACCAAGCAGATGCTGGTCGTGCCGATCCTGGACGGCACGACCTTGCACGGCGTGCTGCAGGTCATCAACAACAAGAGCGATCAGCCGTTCGGGGAGCTGGAGATTGAAGGTGCCTCCCAGCTTTGCCGGACACTGGCGACTGCCATCCGCCAGCGGATGCAGAAAGCGGAAGAAACGCAGCGGCGCAAGTCCACCAAGTACGACGGGCTCATCGCCGACGGGGTCCTCACCTCCGATGAACTGCAGCAGTGCGTCCAGAAGGCTCGCGAGGACGGCCAGCCCGTCGAACTCACGCTGATCGCGGATTTCCGCATTCTGCCCGCGCAGATCGGGGCGTCCCTGTCGAAGTTTTTTGCCGTGCCCTACGAGCCGTTCAACCCGGGCCGGATCCGGATCGAATCGCTCCAGGGGCCATTGAAACGCGAATTCGTCGAGGAGCACGGCTGGCTTCCGCTGGAGGAATCTCCGGAAGGGCTGATGGTCATGTGTCTGGATCCGGAAGCGGTTCGCGGTTCGCGAGTGGTGCCGCAAGTGTTTCCGCGTTTCGGCAAGTACGTCTACCGGATCACGACCAAAACAGAATTCGATCAGACCGTCACGCAGCTCTATGGCGACGGCGAAGGCGCGTCGATCGACGAAATGCTGGCTGACCTGAGTCCGGCCGACGACGACGGGTCGGATGATTCGAGCCTGGAATCCGCGGCTTCCGACAACGAACTGGTGAAGTTCGTCAACAAGGTCATCGTCGACGCCTACCACCAGCGTGTGTCGGACATCCATATCGAGCCGTTGCCGGGCAAGGCCAAAACCGGCATCCGTTTCCGGATCGACGGCAGCCTGCAGCCGTATGTCGAGGTTCCGGCCCATTTCCGCCAGCCCCTGGTGACGCGCCTGAAGATCATGTGCGACCTGGACATTTCCGAAAAGCGCAAGCCGCAGGACGGCAAGATCAAGTTCAAGAAATTCGGTCCCCTGGACATCGAGCTTCGGGTTGCGACGATTCCTTCTTCCGGTGGAGTCGAAGACGTTGTGATGCGGATCCTGGCCGCTGGTGAGCCGATACCGCTGGAAAAGCTGGGGCTCACGACCCACAATCGGCAGCGGCTCGAAAAAACGGTGTCGAAGCCATACGGCCTGTTCTATGTTTGCGGGCCGACCGGGTCTGGCAAAACGACCACGCTGCACTCCATTCTGAAATTCCTGAATCGGCCGGAAACCAAGATATGGACCGCAGAAGACCCGGTGGAAATCACGCAGAAGGGGCTGCGTCAGGTCCAGATCAACAAAAAGGCCGGCATCGACTTTGCCTTGGTCATGCGCGCTTTCCTGCGTGCCGATCCGGACATCATCATGGTCGGCGAGTCGCGCGACAAGGAAACAGTCTCGATGGGCGTCGAGGCCTCGCTCACGGGGCACCTGGTGTTCTCGACCTTGCATACGAATTCGGCCCCCGAATCCATCACGCGCCTGCTCGACATGGGAATGGATCCCTTCAACTTTGCGGATGCCCTGCTCGGCATCCTGGCCCAGCGGCTGGCCAAAAAACTGTGCGTGTGCAAGCAGGAATACACGCCCGACCCGGCCGAACTGCGGACATTCGTCGCCGAGTATTCCGAGGAACTGCGCAACACCTCGGCATGGAAGGCTGATCCGGGCGGCGAAGCCCAGCTGCTTTACGAAAGCTGGGTCAGTGAATACGGGCACGACGGCAACCTGAAGCTATACAAGGCTGTCGGTTGCGACAAGTGCAACCAGAGCGGCTACAAGGGCCGCATCGGCCTGCATGAATTGCTGGTGGTGGACGATGGTGTCAAACGCCTGATCCAGGAACGGGCACGGGTGGCGGAGATTTTTTCGGCTTCCGTCGAGTCGGGAATGCGGACCCTGAAGATGGACGGCATGGAGAAGATCATGCTGGGGATGACGGACCTGAAGCAGGTCCGGTCCGTTTGTATCAAATAGCCACTTTTTGTGTAACAAAAATGTCAGGGATGGTCGGCAATGTCGGGTGCGGGGACCTGCCTTCATGGTTTAACAGGCAAAAGTCGATCTTTTCGCATGGCACGGCGATTGCGTCTGTATAAGCTCCACTTTTAACTCGAGGATTTTATGAAGCGTTCTTTCCAACAGGGTTTTACCCTGATCGAATTGATGATCGTCGTCGCGATCATCGGTATTCTTGCCGCAGTCGCCTTG
>JANXVP010000334.1 GCA_025351615.1 Ramlibacter sp.
CGCGGCTGGGGCCGGGTCGACGTGATGATCGATGCCGCCTCCCGCAAGCCCTACCTGCTGGAGATCAACACCTCGCCCGGCATGACCGGCCATTCGCTGGTGCCGATGTCGGCCCGCGCCGCCGGCCTGAGCTACGAGGACCTGTGCCTGCAGCTCCTGGCGTCCGCGGCTCTGGACCAGGAGCAGACGACACGATGAACCCCACTTTGCAGCAACCGTTCGACGTCAGGCTGATGAACCTCACCGCCTCGGTGCTGTTCACCGGCTGCGCCGTGCTGCTGCTGGCGGCGGGTCTGTGGTGGCTGGTGCGCAACCCTGCGTTCGCGATCGGCGCCATCACGGTGCAGGGCGACGTCACCCACAACAGTGCGGTGACGCTGCGCGCCAACGTGACGCCGCGGCTGGCAGGCAATTTTTTCACCGTCAGCCTGCAGTCCACGCGTGAAGCCTTCGAGGCTGTGCCCTGGGTGCGGCAGGCAGTGGTGCGGCGCGAATTCCCGAACCGTTTACGGGTGTTGTTGCGGGAGCACGAGGCGGTCGCGTTCTGGGGCGCCGACGGCGACGTGAAGCTGGTCAGCAGCGTCGGCGAAGTCTTCGAAGCCAATTCGGGCGACGTCGAGCAGGACAAGCTGCCGCGCCTGCTGGGGCCCGAAGGGCAGTCGCAACAGGTGCTGCAGATGTACCTGGCGATCAAGCCGCTGTTCGAGCCGCTCGACCTTGCGATCGAGATGCTGGAGCTGTCGGCACACGGCAGCTGGAGCGCGCAGCTGGACTCCGGGGCGCGGATCGAGTTGGGACGCGGCAGCGAAGCGGAGGTGGTGGAGCGGACGCGGCGCTTCGTGCAGACGCTCACCCAGGTCACGTCGCGTTACAGCCGACGGGCCGATGCGGTGGTGTCGGTGGACCTGCGCCATGGGGACGGCTACGCGTTGCGCCTGAGGGGCGTGACAACCGGGGCTGAAGCGCCGGGCGAGGTGGCAAAGGGAAAGAGGACCGTTAGATGACTTTGGGGACAGATCTTTAGCTCTGTCCCCAACTGATTAGAGGCAACATGGCAAAAGAATACAAGGACCTGGTCGTCGGACTGGACATCGGCACCGCCAAGGTGATGGTGGTCGTGGCCGAAGTCCTGCCCAATGGCGAGCTCAAGCTCGCGGGGCTGGGAATCGCGCCGTCGAACGGTCTCAAGCGCGGTGTCGTCGTCAACATCGACGCCACCGTGCAGAGCATCCAGCAGGCGCTGAAGGAAGCCGAGCTGATGGCAGACTGCAAGATCACCCGCGTCTACACCGGGATCACCGGGGCCCATATCCGCGGCATCAACTCCAGTGGCATGGTGGCGGTCAAGGACAAGGAAGTGACGCCCGCCGATGTCGCCCGGGTGGTGGAAACGGCGCGCGCCATCAATATTTCGACCGACCAGCGCCTGCTGCTGGTCGAGCCGCAGGAATTCGTGATCGATGGCCAGGACGTGAAAGAGCCGATCGGCATGAGCGGCATCCGGCTGGAAGCCAAGGTGCACATCGTCACCGGCGCCCAGAGTGCGGCCGAGAACATCATCAAATGCGTGCGGCGCTGCGGACTCGAAGTCGAGCAGCTGATGCTCAATCCGCTGGCCTCCAGCCTGGCCGTACTGACCGATGACGAGAAGGAACTGGGCGTGGCGATGGTCGACATCGGCGCCGGCACCACCGACGTTGCGATCTTCACCAATGGCGCGATCCGCCACACGGCGGTGATCCCGATCGCCGGCGACCTGATCACCAGCGACATCGCGATGGCATTGCGCACTCCGACCAAGGACGCTGAGGACATCAAGGTCGAGAGCGGCTTCGCCAAGCAGCTGCTGGCCGATCCCGACCAGCGGGTGGAAGTGCCGGGCCTGGGCGACCGCGGTCCGCGGATGCTGTCCAAGCAGGCGCTGGCTGGCGTGATCGAGCCGCGGATCGAGGAAATCTTCTCGCTGGTACAGCAGGTGGTACGCGAGTCCGGGTACGAGGAAGTGCTGTCGTCGGGCATCGTGCTCACCGGCGGCAGTTGCGTGATGCCGGGCATGGTCGAACTGGGCGAGGACATCTTCCTGAAGCCCGTGCGACGCGGCAACCCAAAGTATTACGGCGCGCTGTCGGACATGGTGGCGCAGCCCCGCGCAGCCACCGTGATGGGGCTGCTCGAGGAAGCGCGGCTGGCGCGGCTGCGCGGCTTCAAGGTGGCGCAAAAGAACGGTTCGATGAAGACGGCCTTCGGCCGCTTCCGCGATTTCATCGTGGGGAACTTCTGATGGGCAGGCACAAGCTGTGGCTGGCCCGCGGAAGCCCTCCTTTTTCCGGAAAGGAGCGATGGCGGCGCACCGATCCGCCGACGTGAACGTTCATGATCAAAACCAACAATCCATTCATCGGCAACTGCAGGCAAAGTTCTAGGAGTCACAAATGAGCATCGAAATGATTGAAGTCGAAGAGTTCCACCTCGGCACCCAGATCAAGGTGATCGGCGTCGGCGGGGGCGGCGGCAACGCCGTCGAACACATGATCGACCGCGCCGTGCAGGGCGTGGAGTTCATCTGCGCCAACACCGACGCGCAGGCGCTGTCGCGCAGCCCGGCGCACAAGACCATCCAGCTGGGCTCCAGCGGCCTGGGTGCCGGCAGCAAGCCCGAGAAAGGCCGCGAAGCGGCCGAGCTCGCGATTGACGACATCCGTACGGCCATCGCGGGCGCCCACATGCTATTCATCACGGCCGGGATGGGCGGTGGCACCGGCACCGGCGCGGCGCCGGTGATCGCGCGCGTGGCCAAGGAAATGGGCATCCTCACCGTCGGCGTGGTCACCAAGCCGTTCGACTGGGAGGGCGGGCGCCGCATGACCAACGCCGACAACGGCCTGTCGGAGCTGGAAGCCAACGTCGATTCGCTGATCGTGGTGTTGAACGAAAAACTGCTTGACGTGCTGGGCGACGACATCACCCAGGACGAAGCTTTCGCGCACGCCAACGACGTGCTGAAGAACGCCGTCGGGGGCATTGCCGAAATCATCAACGTGCCCGGCCATGTGAACGTCGACTTTGAAGACGTGCGCACCGTGATGGGCGAGCCGGGCAAGGCAATGATGGGAACGGCGGTCGCGTCGGGACCGGACCGCGCGCGGATCGCGGCGGAACAGGCCGTGGCCTGCCCGCTGTTGGAGGGCATCGACCTGTCGGGCGCCAAGGGCGTGCTGGTGCTGATCACCGCGGCCAAG
>JANXVP010000335.1 GCA_025351615.1 Ramlibacter sp.
GGACCTGATCATCGGGCCGCTCGCCGCCTTCGAGGCGCTGGCCGTGGACGACTACATCCGCCGCGCCCAGGTGCCGGTCATTTCGCCATCGGCAGCAGCTGAAGACCTGACCCAGAGAAAGCCCAATCCGTGGTTCGTGCGCGCCGTCGGCACCTCGGCCCAGCCCAGCCATCCGATGGGCGAGTACGCCGCCAAGGAACTGAAGTACAAGCGCATCGCCATCGTCGCCGACGACTTTGCGTTCGGCCATGAGATCGCCGCCGGCTTCCAGCGCACCTTCGAGGAGAACGGCGGCAAGGTGGTGCAAAAGCTCTGGTCGCCGCTGAACGTGGCCGACTACGGCACCTACATCGGCCAGATCAAACCCAACGTGGACGCCGTATTCGCTGCCTTCGCCGGCGGCAACGGGATCAAGTTCCTCAAGCAGTACAACGAGTACGGCTTGAAGGGCAAGATTCCGGTGCTCGGTGCGATGACCACGGTGGACGAAGGCGTCCTGAAGTCGATGGGCGACGAAGCCCTCGGTGTGGTCTCCTCGGGCTGGTACACGGCCGGCCTGAACAACCCGGACAACAAAAAATTCGTCGCCGCGATGAACCGCGATTACCAGCAGGACCCCGGCTATTACTCGATGGGCGCCTACGGTGCGGCTTTGATGCTGGAGCAGGCCCTCAAGGAAGTGAAGGGAAAGATCGAGGACAAGCCAGCCTTCATGGCGGCACTGCGCAACGTGCAGCTGAGCAACGACCCGCGCGGCAAGTTCAGCCTGGACGCGCTTGGCAACCCGGTGATGGACATCTATGTGCGCAAGGTCGAGCGTGTCAACGGCAAGCTGGCCAACGTCGTGATCAAGACCTACCCCGCAGTCAGCCAGTTCTGGACTTACAGCAAGAAAGACTTCCTGGCCAGCCCGGTCTATGCCCGCGACTATCCGCCGGCCAACAACCTGGAAAAGTGATCCGGGACTGAGCCAGGCGGCGCTGCCCCAATGAGCTTCTGGTTGATCCAGAGCCTGAACAGCCTGGCGCTGGGCGGCGTCCTGTTCACGCTGGCCGCCGGCTTTTCGCTGATTTTCGGGCTGATGCGGATCGCCAACCTGTCGCACGGCGCCTACTTCATGTTCGGCGCCTATATCGGGCTTGCCATGCTGGACCGCGGCTACGGCTTCGGTGTCGCCGTGATCGCCGGGGGTCTGGCAGTCGCCGTTCTGGGCGGCATTGTCGAACGCCTGGTGCTGCGGCGCCTGGCCGGCAACAGCCTGTCGCAGGTGCTGGCGACGCTGGGTGTCGCCTTCGTCGTCGCCGACGGCAGCCTCTGGCTGTGGGGCGGCGACCCGCGCTCGGTTTCCGCGCCGGCTTTTTTGGCGGGCGGCGTGCAATTGTTCGGAATGACCTTTCCACTCTACCGGCTCGGCGTCGTGGTGTTCAGCATCGTGCTTGCCGTGAGCCTGTGGCTGCTGCTGGACAAGACCCGGCTGGGCGTGATGATCCGCGCCAGCGTGGACGACCGGCAGATGGCCCAGGGCATCGGCGTCCCGGCCTCGAAGCTTTTCACCGTGGTGTTCTGCCTGGGCGCCGCACTGGCGGGCATCGGTGGCGTCATCGCAGCGCCCATCCTGTCGGTGTACCCGGGACTCGATGCGGACATGCTGCCGCTGGCGCTGGTGGTGGTGATCCTGGGTGGCCTGGGCAGCCTCGCCGGCGCCTTCGTTGGCAGCTTCGTGATCGGTTTCGTCTACAGCTTCGGCCAGATCCTGCTCCCCGACCTGGCCTACATCATTTTGTTCCTGCCCATGGTCGTGATACTGGCTGTGCGGCCCCGTGGCCTCTTCGGAAGGATCACCGCATGAAGCGCGCGCTGAGCGTCGCTCTCGTGCTGCTGCTGCTTGGCCTCCCATTTTTCACCTCAGGCATCTACTACACCAACCTGGCCAGCCAGATCCTCATCGCGGCACTGTTCGCGCTCAGCTTGAACCTGCTGGTGGGTTACGCCGGCCTCACCTCACTCGGGCACGCCGGCTATCTCGGCCTGTCCGCATACGCCAGCGGCTGGCTGATGACGCACCTGAGTTGGAGCCACCTGCCAGCCGCCGCTGCCGCGCTGGCCTTCGCGACAATGATGGCGGCCCTGTTCGGATTGATTGCGCTGCGGGCCACCGGCATCAGCTTCCTGATGATCACGCTGGCCCTGGGCCAGATCCTGTGGGGACTGGCCTATCGCTGGACCAGTGTCACCGGCGGCGACAACGGCATCTCGGGATTGACACGTCCCGCCCCATTCGGCGTGAACCTCGGCGATGCCAACAACTTTTATTACTTCACGCTGCTGGTGTTCCTGGTGGTGTGGGGAGCGATCGCCGTCTGGGTCCGCTCACCCTTCGGCGCCAGCATCCGGGGCAGCAAGGACCAGCCCCGCCGCATGAGCGCCCTGGGCTTCAACGTCTGGCTGATTCGCTGGACAACCTTCATTGCCAGTGGCTTTCTGGGCGCGGTAGCCGGTCTCATGTACGTGTATTACCACCAGTTCATCAGTCCCCACAGCCTGTCGCTCGCCAACTCGGCCGAGATGCTGCTGATGGTGATCGCCGGCGGCCCCGCGACGCTCAGCGGGCCGGTAGTGGGCGCGGCGCTGGTGGTGCTGCTCAAGAACGTGGCCAGTGCCTACGTCGACCGCTGGATCATGCTGCTCGGGTTGGTCTTCATCTTCATCGTGATGTTCGTGCCGGGCGGCATCGTCGCCGGCCTGGCCCGCCTGCGCGGGCGCCAGGTGGAGAAAGCGCCGTGAGCGCCATCGTCGAAGTCACCGGATTGTGCAAGTCCTTCGGCGGGCTCCAGGTGACGCGTTCGGTGAACCTGCGGGTGGAGCAAGGAGAGCGGCATCTCCTGATCGGTCCGAACGGAGCCGGCAAGACCACGCTGTTCAACCTGATCGCGGGCGACCTGCCTGCCAGCTCCGGCAATATCGCGCTACTGGGAAAAGAGGTGACACACGCGTCCACCGCGGCTCGCGCTCAGCTCGGGCTCGCCCGCACTTACCAGATCGTCACTCTGTTCGGCCGCGACACCCTGCTGCACAACGTGAAGCTCGCGCTGCTGGGCAAGTCGCCGCTGCGCAACCGCCACTGGGGAGCGTTCGACCACGACCAGGCGCTGTCCGCGCGCTCCCTGCACGTGCTGGACACGGTAGGCCTGGCAGGCAAGGCGCAGTGGCCGGTGGAGCAGACTTCCTACGGTGAAAAGCGCCGGCTCGAAATCGCGATGGCGCTCGCACAGGACCCGCGGCTACTGCTGCTGGACGAGCCGCTGGCAGGCCTGTCGTCGCAGGAGCGCGAGACCATCACGGCGCTGCTGCGGGGGATCGACAAGTCGATCACCATCCTCATGATCGAACACGACATGGAGGTCGCGCTGGCCTTTGCCGATCGCATCACGCTGCTGCACAACGGCGAGGTGATCCTGGCCGGCAGCCGGCAGCAGGTGGTGGCCGACCCGCGCACCCGGGAGATCTACCTTGGCCACTAGCCTGTTGTCCCTGGACCGGGTGAATGCGTTCTACGGCGACAGCCATGTCCTGCATGACGTCAGCCTGGAACTGCACGCGGGCCGGCTGCTGGCGCTGCTCGGGCGCAACGGCGCAGGAAAGACCACCTGCATCAGCTGCATCATCGGATTCCTGCCGCCCCGCTCGGGCCGGATCACGCTGGCCGGCGCGGCAATCGACAAGCTTGCGCCCGAGCGCATCTGCCATGCCGGCATCGGACTGGTGCCGCAGGGTCGCCGCATCTTCGCCAGCCTGACCGTGAAGGAAAACCTGGACGTCGCCGCCCGGCCGGCTTCGCAAGGCAGCCAGCGCCACTGGACCCGCAACGATGTCACCCGGATTTTCCCGCGGCTCCAGGAGCGCCTGAACCAGCTGGCCGGCAGCCTGTCGGGAGGCGAGCAGCAGATGCTGGCGATCGGCCGCGCCCTGATGACCAATCCGCGTGTGCTGCTGCTGGACGAACCGTCCGAAGGCCTGGCGCCGCAGGTCGTGCGTGAAGTCGGCGATGTCTTGATGGACCTCAAGGAGCACATCTCCATGGTGCTGGTGGAACAGAACCTGGGTCTGGCGATGAAGCTGGCGGACGATGTGGTGCTGCTCAACACCGGCCGGGTTGTGTTCTCCGGCACAAAGGAAACGTTTCAGGCCCGGCAGGCCGAGCTGCACAGCCACCTGGGTGTGGAATAGAAAGAACCATCCATGGAATTCGATCTGAAGCAGGCGCCGATCGGGCGCTACGCACTGCGTTACCTCGACGTCGGCGCCGGCACACCCGTCATCCTGATCCACGGTCTGGCGGGCGACCACACGGCCTGGCTGGCACAGATCGAGGCGCTGCGTCAGACCTACCGAGTCATCGCTTTCGACAATCGGGGCGCGGGCGGAAGCACCCAGCTCGACGAGCCCGTGACCACGCAGGACCTCGCGCGCGACACCCTGCAGCTGATGCACCATTGCGGCATCGATCGGGGCCATGTGGTGGGCCGTTCCATGGGCGGAGCCGTCGCCCAGCACATGGCCCTGATCGCCCCCGAACGTGTCATCAGCCTCACGCTCTGCGCGTCGTTCGCGCAGCTCGACCCGCTTGGACGGCGCGTGCTGCTGAACATGCGCGAAGCGCTCGAATGGCGCATGAGCTGGGCCGACCACGCCCGCCATTCGGTCCAGAACTTCGTCTCCGCCGGATTTTTCAACAGCTATCCCGAGCGGGTGGCCGCCATCGAACAACTGCTCGGCGGCGAAACCCGGCTGCCGGCCTGCTACAGCCGGCAGAACGAAGCCTGCCAGCAGCACGACACGCTTGCCGATCTGCACCGCATCCATCAACCCACGTTGGTGATGGGCGGTGACAGCGACCCGATCTGCTCGCTGACCGCGACCCGTGCGCTTGGCGACGGCCTGCCGAATGCCCGCACGGAAATCTTTGTGCAGGCCAGCCATTTCTTCCTGATGGAACAGCCGGAAAAATTCATGCGGCTGCTGACGCAATGGCTGCAAACGCACGACCCGGTTTGAAAAAGCGTGACGGCTGGTAAACGCTTCGCCGCCCGCAGGGCACCTGGCCTTGGCGCCGGTTAGACTCGGCGTCGCGATGCCGTTCACGATCACTGTTCACCATCGTTCCGGATACCTTCTTGTGAGGGCGTCCGGCGCAGCTCTGCTGGCCGACCTGTATGGTTTCATGGATCTGGTTGCGACGATTGCCACGAACCTGGGCGAAAGGCGCGCCGTGATGGACCTGACGGACGTCGAAATCGTTCTTGGATTCACCCAGCATCTGCAACTGGGCGTGTACGCCGCGGATCGACTGAGGCATCTCAAGCGCGTGGCGTCCATCGTCTCCGAGAAAAACAGGACAGGCACCAGCGAGAAGGCGGCGCAGCAGATGGGCCTACAACTGAAAACATTTACCGCACTGCAGGAGGGGCTGAAATGGATCGCTGAATAGCCTTGGCATCCCGGTCTCCTCCTGTCGCTGAACTTCCTGCGGATGACCGGCTCAGACCAGGTCAAGTTCCGAAAGCTCCCATGAAAATTTACATCGTGCTCCTGCTTTCTGTCTGCGTTGCAAGCTCGTACGCGGGCCTGGGAGGTGCGCCTGCTGCGCCCGGCCCTCATCTCCTGTCGAACGCGACGTCGCCTGCCACCAGCAACCCGTCGACCTACACCGACCTGAAAAGGACGCTCGATTCCGGGACGGAGGTTCACGAGTTTCTCAATGCCAGCGGCACGGTATTCGCCGTCTCCTGGTCGGGCCCGTTTCTGCCCGATCTCAAGGAGGTGCTCGGCAGTCACTTCCAGACCCTGCGGGACCACGTGAAGCAGCATGCCGGCGGTGCGCTCTCCCAGGTCCGGCTGCAGCAGGACGACCTGGTGATCTTCTCGGGCGGGCGCCCCGGTGCCTTTGAAGGCAGGGCATGGATTCCAGCGTTGTTGCCGGCGGGTTTTGACACCGCCGCTGTCAAGTGAGGCCACGGCCATGACGCGTTTTTTCCTGCAGGCCATGCGCCGGTCCACATGGATCGCCGCTTTGGGTGCTGCCGTGCTTGCGGGTTGTGGCGGTGGATCGTCGGGCCCCGAGGTGGCGGCGGCTCCCCAAGTCAAGCTCGCCTTTTCCGCGCCGCAGGTCAGTGCCGGCGAGAGCGCCACGCTGACGTGGTCGTCCACCAATGCCAGCAGCTGTGCGGCTTCCGGCAACTGGACCGGCGCGCAGCCTGCCTCGGGCTCGGCGACCTTTGTCCTCCCGGCAGCCGGATCTTTCACCTACCACCTGGACTGTACTGGCACGGGAGGGAGTGCGGGCAGTGAAGCCGTCGTCGCAGTCGTGAGCCCGGCAGTTCCCGTCGCTCCCCCCGCGCCAGTCGCTGCGGCCCCACCGGCTGGGGCCCCTGTGCTGACCAATGTGCTATCGGTCGTCGTGGATCGCGGGCCAAGCGGAACCTCGTTCAACATGCCCTTCGTCAGCGTGACTGTCTGCAGTCCTGGCACCACGACCTGCCGGACGGTGGACCATATCCTCGTGGACACGGGTTCGACCGGACTGCGCCTGATGGCGTCGGCGCTCGGTTCCGGCATGGATCTGCCGGTGATCGCCACGTCCGCGGGCCTGCCGGTGGCTGAATGCGCTCAGTTCGCCAGCGGCTTTTCCTGGGGGTCGGTGCGGCGTGCGGACATCAGGCTGGCGGGCGAGACGGCGGCTCGCATGCCAGTCCAGCTGATCTCGGATCCCTCGGCGCCTTTCTCGGTAATCCCGGCCGCTTGCAGCAACACAGGTGCCGATCTTGGATCGGTGGCGGCCCTGGGAGCAAACGGGATTCTTGGCGTGGACATGTCGGTTCAGGACTGCGGCGCCATCTGCGTCACCAGCACGGCGCCTCGCCTTTATTACGGCTGTACATCCACGACATGTTCGACCACCATGCTGCCGCTGGACTCGCAAGTCACCAATCCAGTGGCGGCCTTTGCCCTCAACAACAATGGCCTCGCCCTCACCCTGCCGCCAGTCCAGGTAGGGGGTGCGGCCGCTGTTCTGGGCACACTCACCTTCGGGATCGGGACGCAGCCCAACAACCAGCTTGATCGGGCAACTGTTTTCACAACCAACAGCAGGGGCCAGTTCACCACGGTGTACAAGGGGACGACCTATCCGTCGAGCTTCGTTGACAGTGGCTCCAACGGCTTGTTCTTCGACGACGCCAGCATTCCGACGTGCTCGAGTTTTTACTGCCCGATTGCACCGTTACCGCTGACGGCCGTCAACGTCTCGCCCAGTGGCGCGACAGTGTCAGTCAGCTTCACCATCGACAACGCCCGGTTGCTGACGGCCGGTATCTCTGCCTTCAACCTGGGCGGCACTCTTGGGCTGACCCGAACCTTCGACTTTGGACTGCCCTTCTTTTTCGGTCGCACGGTTTTTGTGGCGCTGCAAGGTGCGCAGACGCCAAAGGGCGTCGGGCCCTATCTGGCATATTGACGAGAGAATCCATCCGGCTGAGAGCCAGTCCCAAACTCGGACGGCAGCCGGAAGCTGAATCCCTAATGCCAGTTGGCCGCCAGCACTTCATTCAGGCTGCTCTGGTAGTTGAGAGGCAGGCTGGTCTGACCGGCGGCGGGGGGCGAGAAACTCGCCATGGCCTGCACCAGGGTCTGAACCTGGGTGTCCAGCAGTCGGTGCCCGTCAGCCAGTTCGAACACCTCGACATGCCGCTCGGCACCCAGGTACCAATTGGACAACGTCACCTTGTCGCTGGATCCGATGACGGAGACTTCAAGGTTGTTGCCGGTCTTGCGCCACCACAGCTGACTGGCAGCGATGCCCGCCTCGAAGTGCAATGTGTCCACAGCGTCCGCTGCGGGGTCGTTTTCGACAATCGTGTCCTGGCCATCGCCCCGGCCAAAATCGTAGGTGTCGCTCCCCAATCCGCCCTCGAGCCGGTCGTTGCCGGTGCCGCCGATCAACAGGTCCGCGGCGGCGCCGCCCTTGAGCGTGTCATTGCCCGCAAGGCCGGCCAATCGGTTTGCCGCGCTGTTGCCGACGATCACGTTGCCCAGTTCATTGCCAGTTGCGTTGAGTGACGCGCTGCCGGTCAGGGTCAGGTTTTCGACATTTGCAGTCAGTGCGTAGCTGATGGAAGACTGCACTGTGTCCGTTCCTTCGTCAGCCAATTCGATCACCTCGTCTGACGGATCATCGACCACATAGAGATCGTTGCCCGTCCCACCGACCAGCTTGTCTGCGGAGCCGCCACCGTCCAGGCGGTCGTTTCCGTCGCCACCCACCAAAACATCATGTGCCGCCCCGCCTTTGAGGACGTCATTGCCTGCCAGCCCGTTCAGCAGGCTGCCCGCACCGTTTGCAACCAGGACGTTATTGAGTTCGTTGCCAGAGCCTGAGAGAAGGCCCGCACCTGTGAGGGTGAGGTTCTCGACATTGGCGCCAAGAACATAACTGACCGACGCCTGAACGGTATCCGTGCCCTCGTTCACGAGCTCATCGACCCGGTCGCCCGCATTGTCCACGATGTAAGTGTCGTTGCCCGTTCCACCCGCGAGCCGGTCAGCGCCCCCACCGCCATCGAGCCGGTCGTTGCCATCTCCGCCCAGAAGCTGGTCCTCCCCCGCTCCGCCGCGCAAGCGGTCATTGCCGCCCAACCCGCTGAGGATATTCCGGCCGGTATTTCCCACGATGGTGTTGTCAAGATCGTTGCCGGTTCCCCCGATGTCCGCGCTGCCGCTCAACGTCAGATTTTCGACGTTGGGCGCCAGGGTCAGGCTGACTGAAGCCCGCACCGTATCGGTACCGCCGCCGGTCAGTTCAATCACCACGTCGGTCGCGTCGTCGACCAGGTAAACGTCGTTCCCGGCGCCCCCCTCCATGCGGTCACTCCCGGCCCCGCCTTCAAGACGGTCGTTGCCGTCGCCTCCGAGGAGTGTGTCGCTTCCGGCTCCGCCGCGAAGCGTGTCGTTGCCAGCCAACCCTTCGAGCGTACTGCCCGCATCACTGGCGATGATCAGGTTCGCTTGGTTGTTCCCGGTCCCCGTCAGCCCGGCGCCGATGAGCGTGAGCCGCTCGACATTCGCGGTGAGCGTGTAGGTCACCGATGCGATGACAGTGTCGGTGCCTTCGCTGGCAAGCTCGATGACCTGATCACCCGTGCTGTCGACCACATAAACATCGTTGCCCGCCCCACCCGACATTTTGTCGTTGCCGGCGCCACCATCAAGCCGATTATTGCCGCTGTTGCCAGTGAGTTCGTTGTCCAGCGCGTTGCCGGTCGCCGCAAGATTGCGCGTGCCTTTGAGCAAAATCGATTCGACGTTGTCGGGGAGCGTATAGGTGACCTGGGACTCGATGCGGTCGTAGCCGTGGTTAGCGCTTTCGACGATGACGTCCTTCTTGTTGTCCACTACATACACGTCATCGCCATCGCCCCCAGCCATCACGTCAGCACGCCCGAGGCCATCGATGAAGTCATCTCCAGCCGTGCCGACGAGGTTGTCGGCTCCGGCGGAGCCAATAACGTCGATACCATCGCTGTCGATCGCGATTGAGAAACTGGCGGCGGCGGTCGCTCCCCCCTGGTCGATTGCGGAAACCTTCACTGTCAAAGTCACGGCGGGTTCGTTCGACAGCGTTCCCCCGAAGGATCGTGTGGCGGGGTCGAACGTCAGCCAGCCGGGCAAGGCCGATCCATCCGCAAGCGTCGCGGTGTAGGCAACGGTTCCCGAGCCGCCTGCGAACAGGCCTCCCAGTGCGTAGTGAAATTCGCCGTCCTCGGGGGTGTGGACATCCGCGGCGACACCCACGGTCAATGGAACAGCCTCGTGCGCCAGTGCCAACGCCTGGGCCAGCGGGATCACGAGGCCATCCTGGAACTGGAGAAATTCGATACCGGCCCCGGGATGATCGCCGGGGTCTGCCAGAACGATCGAAGCCAGGCGGCGACCTTCCCGCACGGCGACCAGCCGTCCAGGACCGGCCGGACGATCTGGGTTTGCCTCATGAAGAAAGTACAGATCGGCCAGGGCGATGCCAGGGCCGAACTCGACAACGTCGACGTCGTTGCCTCCCGGAAACTGCTGCGCCATCTGGCTCATCTGGGGAGCTCCATCCGGCAGCGCCTGCAAAAGCATCGGGATGGTCCCCGACGTCAC
>JANXVP010000357.1 GCA_025351615.1 Ramlibacter sp.
GGTGTCGGCGACCACAGTGGTGAACCGCTTGAGCGCATCGAGTTGATTCATCGGGGCATTATCCTGCGCATGCCATGGACGAGGCACGCATCCGGCTAGGCAAGCTGCACTACCGAAACACCGCGATCGGCCAGCCGCAGCCCCACGTCGGCACCGACCCTCAGCATATTGTCGAGGGCCGGCGACACCACGAAGATGGGCCCGAGTTCGGTCTCGAAGCTGTATTCGTAATTGCTTCCGAGATAGGCAGCCTTGGCACATCGGGCCGCCAGGCCGGTGCCGGGCGGCCCGATGTGCCAGGCCTCCGGGCGCACCGCGACTTTCACCACACCTGCCGTGACTCCCTGGCGCGGCCCGATCCGCAGCGGCCCCAGGCTCACGGCGCCCGAGGCGTCGGCGCGCGCGGGGAACAGCATGGCCTCGCCCATGAAGCCGGCGACGAATGCGTTCTTCGGGGATTCGTACAACTCCTGCGGCGTGCCGCGCTGCGCAATGACACCGTGGTCCATGACGATGATCTGGTCGCTCACCGCCAGCGCTTCATTCTGGTCGTGCGTCACATAGGCCACCGTCAGCCGCAGCCTCTGCTGCAGCGATCGGATCTCCTCGCGCATCTCCCGGCGCAGGCGCGCGTCCAGATTGGACAGCGGCTCGTCGAAGAGCAGGACCGCCGGTTCCAGCACCAGCGCTCGGGCCAGCGCAACCCGTTGCTGCTGGCCGCCTGATAGTTCCGCGGGTTGCCGCTGGTCGAAGCCGACCAGCCCGACGCTGCGCAACGCCTCCTGCGCGCGTTGCCGCGTGACGTCCCTGGCCAGCCCCGACATCTTGAGGCCGTAGCCGACGTTGTCGAGAACGTTCAAATGGGGGAACAGGGCGTAGCTCTGGAACATCATGCTGACGTTGCGGTCCGCGGGGCCCAGCGTCGTCACGTCCTTGCCCCCGATCAGGATCTGGCCCGACGTCGGTGTTTCGAGGCCCGCGATCATCCGCAAGGTGGTGGTCTTGCCGCAGCCCGACGGGCCCAGGATGGTCGTCAGCGTGCCGCTCTTCACCTCGAAACTGATTGCCTGTACTGCGAGCGGCGCCGAGGCGTCCCTGCCATAGCGCTTGCTGACGCCCCGGAACTCGATTGCGGCGCCGGAGTTGCTCATGCGATGCCCTTGCTGGTGGTGAAAGTCGGCCGAACGATGCGCTTGCGGCGGCCGAGTTTGCGCTCGCCCACCGCGACCTGGATCATGGCGGTCGCCAGGCCCATGAGGATGATCAGCACGGTGCAATACGCCAGCGCTACACCGTAGTCCCCATTGCCGACACGGCCGATGATGTAAGTGGTCGCCAGCTCGTTTTCCGCGGTGACCAGGAAGATCACGGCGGAAACCGTGGTGATGGCTCTGACGAAGCTATAAACCAGCGCCGCCACCAATGCGGGCCTGAGCAGCGGCAGGACCACATACCGGAGCGTCTGCATGCTGGAGGCTCGCAGCATCGTCGACGCCTCGTCGAGCGATCGGTCCAGCTGCCTGAACGCCGCGGTCCCGGCACGTACGCCGACCGGCAGGTTGCGGAACATGAAGCACAGCACGATGATCAGGCCGGTGCCGGTCAGCTCGAACGGTGGCACGTTGAAAGCCAGGATGTAACTCACGCCCAGCACCGTGCCGGGAATCGCGAACGCCAGCAGGGCCGAAAACTCGAACAGGCCCTGTCCCTTGAACTCGGTACGCGCGAGTAGGTAAGCGATCATCAATCCAAGCGCCGCGGTCAGGGGCGCCGACAGCGCCGCCAGCTTGATCGTGGTGAAGAAGGAATTCCACGCGGTGCCGGCCCAGACAATTCCGAACTGGCCCCATTCCAGCGCGAAAGCAGTCTGGAAGTGGTTGAGCGTGGGCGTGTAGTCGCGCCCCCACGTCTGCACAAAGCCGCCCGCGAAGGCGAACAGGTACACCACCAGCGTGAAGGCGATCCACGGCAGCGCCGTGCCGTAAACCAGCCTTCGGATGCCCGAGGGAAGGGCCATGGGGATGCCGCCGTCGCCCTTTCCGCTGACGGTGGTGAAGCTCTGGCGGCCAAGCAGCATCCGCTGGGCGCCAAACACCGCGAGCGCGAACAAGGTCAGGATCCAGGCCAGCGAAGCGGCCCGGCCCTGGTCGAACTGGGCGCCGACGATGGCAAAGAAAATCTCGGTCGACAGCACCGAAAACTGGCCCCCCACGACGATGGGGTTGCCGAAGTCCGCCATGCTCTCGATGAACCCGACCAGGAATGCGTTGGCAAGGCCAGGCTTGAGCAGCGGCAGGGTCACCGTCATGAACGTCTGCCGGGGAGTGGCCCGCAAAGTCTGCGCTGCTTCTTCGAGACTCGGCGCCACGCCCTGCACCAGGCCGCGCATGATCAGGAAGGCGATCGGCGTGAAGGCGAAGGTCTGCGCGATCCAGACACCGAACCAGCCGTAGAACCAGCGCGATGGATCGATGCCGAATGCGTATTCCAGCAGCTGGTTCGCGATCCCGGCGCGGCCGAACAGCAGGATCAGCCCCAGGCCGACGACGAAGGGCGGCGTGATGATCGGCAGCGTCGCCAGGAGGTTGAACACGCGGCCGAACCGCTTGTCGCTGCGTTCCGCCATCAGGGCCATCATGGTGCCGAGCACGACCGTGCTGCTTGCCGTGAGCAAGCCGAGGAACAAGGTATTCCAGGCGACTCCGCAACGCAAGCTTCCCTTGAGACACTGGAGCCCGAAGTTACGGTCGCTCGCCACCCGCTCCCACATGGCAGCGGGCCAGACGCTTCCGTCTTCACGCAGGAAGGCACTGCTGAGGGCCTTGAGCACGGGAAACAGGATGAACAGCGCGATCGACGCGGAGCAGGCGACCACGGCCGCGGCAATGAAGAGATCGCCCCTGAACCGGCCGCAACGGGCCAGTCCGAATCCGGTCAGCACCACCAGTGCGCTGAGCGCAACAAAGCCGCCCCAGCCGATGCCGAACTGGTTGCGCCCCAGTTCACCGAAGGCGGCGACCAGCCACGCGAAACTCCAGCCTTTGGCGCCAATCAGGAAGCCGCTGGCGGCAAGGCCGACCGCCCCCGTGAGCGCACCCAGCAGCAGCAACCGCCCCTGGAGTCGGCCTGGTTGCTGGAGTGCGGCTGCGAGCGCGATCGCCAGGCCCAGCACGCCAAGCCACAACCATGGCCGCCCGTGCTGCGCAGCCTGGACCAGGCCATTGGCAGTGCCCTCGCCCCCAAAAACAAGATGGACGACAGCCAGCCCGTTGCCGTCCTGCTGCGCATACCAGGGCAGCACGACGTAGGCGAGCAGGCCGGCGATTGTCCACGCAAGGATCGCCGCATTGGGGGAAGCTCGCTGCAAGACAATCTCCAGAAGCGGCTCAGCGCGCAAGCGCGTTGACTTCTTTTTCCCAGCGCGAAATCAGCCGCCGGCGCTCGGCGCTGGCGCCATATTTCGCATAGTCGTACTCGATGAACTTGATCTTGCGAAAGTCAGGAACATTCGGATCGATCTTCGCGAATTTGTTCGACGGCACCTGGAACGACTTGGCGGCGAAGGCGATCTCCTGCGCGCCGGGCGTCAGTGCCCATTCGTAAAATCTCTTGGCCGCTTCAAGGTTGCGCGCCCCCTTGATCAGGCTCATCGAGCCGATCTCGGCACCCGTGCCGTCGCTCGGCGTGATCGTTTCGACCGGAAAACCCTGCATCTTTTCGCCGGGGCCATCGTGCACAAAGCTGACCGATACGGCCGTTTCGCCGCGCGCCACCGCCTTGATCGGACCCGTGCCGGAGCGCGTGTATTGGCTGACGTTCTTGTGCAGCGCCTTCAGGTAGTCGAAGGCCTTCTCTTCGCCCATCAGCTGGACCAGCGTGGCGATCATGGTGTACGCAGTCCCGCTGGACGCCGGGTTGGCCACCTGCACCTCGCCCTTGTAGGCGGGCTTGATCAGGTCGGCCCAGGTGCGCGGCACGGCCAGCTTTTTCCTGGCCAGCAATTCGGGGTTGTACCCGAAGCCCAGCGGGCCGGAGTAGATCCCGACGGTCCGGTAATGCGACTGCAACGCCTGCTGCTGGGCCCAGGGATGCAACTGCGCCAGCGTCGGCGATTTGTATTCGAGCGTCAGCCCCTGCTCGGCCGCCTGCAGATGCGGGTCGCCGGTGCCGCCGAACCAGACGTCGGTCTTGGGATTCTCCTTCTCCGCGATCAGCTGCGCGAGCGCTTCGCCCGACCCCTTGAGCGCCATGTTCACCCGTGTCCCGGTGGTGCGCGAATAGATGGTGGCGATGTTGTTGCACCAGTCGGCCTGCACCGAGCAGATCACGTTCACCTGGCCCTGGGCCGTGGCGCCGAAGGCCGCGGCCGACAGCGCTGCCGCTGCAATGATTCTGTTCATGGAAGTCTCATGGAGATTTGATTTCCGCCCGAGCATAGACCCGCGTTTCGGCCGCTGCCGAGGGGGGAAACACCAGTCGGGCGAGCATCACGAGCGGCACCCGGCGCTCCCCGGAACGACCGCTGCGGGGAAAGCAAGTACAGTGGATCGCTTCGAATTTGCAGGCTTTACCCATGAGTTTCGACCTCGTTCTCTTCGGCGGCACCGGCGATCTGGCCTGGCGAAAGTTGATGCCCGCACTGTTTCAGGCGTTCCGGCACGGAACGCTGCCCGAAGACGGCCGCATCATCGGCGTGGCACGCGATGCACTCTCGGACGAGCAATACCGCATGCTCATCCGGTCGCGCTTCGATGAGGTGGAGCTGGCCAAGCGACCGTCGCCAGAGGAGTTCGACCGCTTTGCGGCCCTGCTTCACTTCGTCCGGATGGACCTGTCGCAGCCAGCCGACTACGCCCAGCTCGCCGCCACTTTGCGTGAACGCAACGCCGACACGGTTGTGATGTACCTGGCGACCGCGCCGGCCCTGTTCACCCGTGCCTGCGAGCAGCTGGCGCAAGCTGGCCTCAACACCCCGAACACGCGCATCGTGCTGGAAAAACCCCTGGGCCACGACCTGGCTTCCAACCACCAGATCAACGAGACCGTGCGCCGCGCGTTCGGCGAACGGCAGATCTTCCGCATCGACCATTACCTGGGCAAGCCGTCGGTGCAAAACCTGTTTGCGCTGCGTTTCGGCAATTCGCTGTTCGAGCCCTTGTGGCGACGCGAGACCATCGCCAACATCCAGATCACCATTGCCGAAGACCTCGGCGTCGAAAAGCGGGGCAATTTCTACGACAGCACCGGCGCGTTGCGGGACATGGTGCAGAACCATGCGCTGCAGCTGCTGTGCGCAGTCGCCATGGAGCCTCCGATCAACGCACACGCCGATGCGATCCGCGACGAAAAGCTCAAGGTCCTGCGATCCCTCAAGCCGTGGACCGCGCAGTCGTTGGCGCAACACGTGATCCGCGGCCAGTACGCGGAAGGCACGGCCGCAGGCGAGCCGGTCGCGGGCTACCGGCAGGAGGCCGGCGTCAACCCCGACAGCAGGACAGAGACTTTCGTCGCACTGCGCACGGAGATCGCGAACTGGCGCTGGGCCGGCGTCCCCTTCTACCTGCGCACCGGCAAGCGGCTGGCCTCCCGCGACGCGCACATCGTCATCAACTTCCGGCCGGCGCCGCACGCGATTTTCAAGTCTCCGCTGGGCGCGGCAAACCAGTTGGTGATCAACCTGCAGCCGCGCGACGGGCTCGAACTGCATCTGCTGGCCCAGGGCGCCGACAACCGGCGCCAGCAGGCGGCGCTCAGCCCGGTGCAGCTGGACCTGGATTTCGACAAGCGTTTCGGCTCCGAACGGGTGGGCGCCTACGAGCGCCTGTTGCTCGACGTGATCCACGGGCGGCTGAACCTGTTCGTGCGCAGCGACGAACAGGAAGAAGCCTGGCGCTGGGTCGAACCGATCCTGGAACTGTGGGAAGGCGACAGCGATGGCCCGCGCCCCTATGCGGCGGGAACCTGGGGCCCGAGCGCTTCGAGCGCCATGATCGCGCGGGACGGCTACTGCTGGACCGAAGAATGCTGATGCCGAGCCGCGTCTGACCCCGGCTCAGATCCGGCCTTCTTCCACCGCATGGCAGGCGATCTTCACCCCCTGGATCGTCAGGAGCGCCGGGCGCTCCGCCTTGCAGCGCGAATTGGCGTGGGGACAGCGGGGATGAAAGGTGCAACCGTCGGGCGGGTTCAGCGGATTGGGAACCTCGCCCTGGACCGGAGTACGCGAGCGGCCGGTATCGTGCAGCTTGGGAATCGCGTCCAACAGCATCCGGGTGTAGGGATGGCGCGGGTTCTCGAACAGCTGCTGCTTGCCCGACAGCTCCACCAGCCGGCCCAGATACATCACCCCGACCTGGTCGCTGACGTGGCGCACGACCGCCAGATTGTGGGAGATGAAGAGGTAAGTCAGCCCATGCTGGCGCTGCAGGTCCTTCATGATGTTGAGCACCTGGGCCTGCACGCTGACGTCGAGCGCTGACGTCGGCTCGTCGCACACCAGGAATTCCGGCCGCGTCGCCAGCGCGCGCGCGATCGAAATGCGCTGGCGCTGGCCGCCGGAGAACTGGTGCGGATATTTCACCATGTCCAGCGGCGACAGCCCCACCGACTGAAGCAATGCGCCGACCCGGGCTTCGAGCTGCGCCGGGTCCGTGACGATGCCATGTTCCGTCAACGGCTCACCCACGATGTCTTCCACGGTCCAGCGCGGGTTCAGGCTGGCATACGGGTCCTGAAAGATCATCTGGATCCGCCGGCGCAGCTTGCGGCCTTCCGCGGTCTTGAATGCCGCATGCGCGTCCTGCCCATCGAAGGTGAGCCCGCCGTGCGTCGGGCGGTACAGGCCCACCAGCAATCTGGCCACGGTGCTCTTGCCGCAACCAGACTCGCCGACCAACGCCAGGGTCTGGCCCTTCTCGATGTCGAAACTCACGCCATCGACCGCATGGAGCAACTGGCGCGGCTTGCGCTCCAGCACCCGGTTCAACCAGGGTGCGGAAACGTCGAAGGTCTTGGCCAGATCGCGGGCCTGAACCAGCGGCGCGGCGACCGGCTTCGCGCTCATGCCGCTGCTCCTGCATGCGCGTCGTGCAGCCAGCAAGCCGCGCGAGTCGCGCCTGCTTCAAGCAAGTCGGGCCGCTCGACGGCACAGCGCCCGAACGCACGCGGACAGCGTGGGTTGTATGCGCAACCGGAAGGAATCGCACTCAGCCGCGGCATGGCACCGTCGATCTGATGCAGCCGCTCCCGGTCGACCGTGATGTCCGGGATCGCCGCCATCAGCCCCATGGTGTAGGGGTGCGCCGGCTGGTTGATGACGTGATGGACCGGACCAATCTCGGCGATGCGGCCGGCATACATGACAGCCACGCGATCGCAGGTTTCGGCGATCACGCCCATGTCGTGCGTGATCAGCATCACAGCCGCGCCGCGGTCCTTGCAGACCCGCTTGAGCAACTGGATGATCTGCGCCTGGATCGAGACGTCCAGCGCAGTGGTGGGCTCGTCCGCCACGATCAGCTTGGGTTCGGCGGCCAGCGCCAGGGCAATCACGACGCGCTGCCGCATGCCCCCCGAGAACTGGTGCGGAAAGTGGTCGATGCGCTCGCCTGCTGCGGGGATGCCGGTGTCTTCCAGCAGGCCGATCGCACGCCGCCTGGCCTCGTCGGCGCCCACCGGCAGGTGCGTCAGGATGGTTTCGACCAGCTGGCGTCCCACCGTGTACAGCGGGTTGAGCGATGTCAGCGGATCCTGGAAGATCGCCCCGATCCGGCGGCCGCGAATGCGCCGCATCTGTTCATACGGCAGGTTGTCGATGCGATGGCCTTCGAGCAGGATCTGTCCCGACCCGATGCGCCCCGGCGGTTCCAGCAGGCCGATGATGGCGGCGCCGGTCAACGACTTGCCGGCGCCGGATTCACCGACGACACCGAGGATTTCGCCTGGCGCGATATCGAAAGAGATGTCGTCCAGCGCCCGCAGTGTGCCGCGGCGGCCGGGAAATTCGACGACCAGGTTCTGGACTTGGAGCAGGCTCATGGGCAGGGCTTCAGCGAAGCCTCGGGTTCAGCGCGTCGCGCAGCCAGTCGCCCAGCAGGTTCACCGACAACGCGATCGCAACCAGCATCGCGCCGGGAAAGACGGTGATCCACCAGTTGCCGGAAAAAAGGAATTTGTTCCCCACCTGGATCAGCGTGCCCAGCGACGGCGAATTAGGCGGTGCGCCGACACCCAGAAAAGACAGCGTCGCTTCGGTGATGATGGCGGTCGCTACCTGGATGGTCGCCAGCACCATGACCGGTCCCAGGATGTTCGGCAGGACATGGCGCACCATGATGCGCAGGGGCGCGACACCGGTAACGCGCGCGGCCAGCACGTATTCCTTGTTCCGCTCCACCAGCGTGGAGCCGCGCACGGTGCGCGCGTACTGCACCCAGCCGGTCAGCGAGATGGCAATGATCAACACGCCGAACGCCAGGTACTCGCTGCCGTTCGGAAACAGCGCGCGGCTGACGCCGGCGATGAGCAGCGCGATCAGGATGGCGGGGAAGGAAAGCATCACGTCGCAAACGCGCATGATGACAGCGTCGACCATGCCGCCGAGAAAGCCGGCAAGAAGCCCCAGCCCCACGCCGACGACGACAGACAGCATGACCGACGCCAATCCGACCAGCAACGAGATCCGCGCGCCGAACATCAGGGCCGACAGGATGTCGCGGCCCTGGTCGTCGGTTCCCAGCAGGTACCTGGTGCTGCCGCCGGCCGACCAGGCCGGCGGCAGGAACGCATCCGACAGCTCGAGCGTGGCCAGGTCGAAAGGGTTGTAGGGCGCCACCACATTGGCGAACACCGCGCCGAACACGCAGATGAACGCGATCGCCGCCGCCGCCACGGCCACCGGCGAAGTGCGGAAGCTGTAGCCGATGTCGCTTTGCCAGGCCCTGTGGAACCAGCCGTCTGTCGTTGCCGTGGTCATCACTTGACCGAGACGTATCTCCACATCATCCCGTTGTCCGGCCATTGCACCAGGTCGACGTTCTTCTTGGCGCCCCAGTTCAGCGCCTGCTGATGCAAGGGGATGTGACCGACGTCGTCCTGGTGGATCTTCATGGCTTCGCGGATCATCTCGTTGCGCTTCTTCATGTCGGTCTCCGAGCCGATCTTCTCGGTCAGCTCGTCCAGCCGGGCATTGCTGTACGCGCCCAGGTTGAACTGGCCGCGCCCGCCGTCGCCGGGCGTGGACATGATCGCGTAGAGGACGTTCTCGGCATCGACCGTGGTCGAGGTCCAGCCCAGCATGTAGAAGCTGGTGTCGCGCCGCAGAATCTTCGGAAAGTAGGTGCCCTTGGTTTCCACCTCGAGCTTGATCTTGATGTTGGCGCGTGCGAGATTCGCGGCAACCGCCTGGCAGATCGCGCCGTCATTGACGTAGCGGTCGTTCGGGCAGTTCATGGTCACTTCGAAGCCGTTGGGGTACCCCGCCTCGGCCAGCAGCTTCTTGGAAGCTTCGACGTCGTAGGGCAGACGCTTCGCCAGGTCCGGCGCATAACCGTTGACCTGCGGGGGAAGCATCAACGCGACCGGCGTCGATGCGCCGCGCATGACCGTCCGCTTGATCCCCTCGACATCGATCGCCTGGTAAAAAGCCTGGCGCACCCGCTTGTCCTTGAACGGATTCTTGCCCTTGACATTCGAGAACTGCAACTCGTCGCGCTTCTGGTCCATGCCCAGGAAAATGACGCGCAGTTCCGGGCCCTGCAACACCTTGAGGTTC
>JANXVP010000364.1 GCA_025351615.1 Ramlibacter sp.
GTCGAGGACGGCATCGCGAAGACGCTGGGACTGAAGCTGGGCGACAGCCTGCGCTTCGACATTGCAGGCGCGACGACCGAGGCGAAGATCACGTCTCTTCGCAAGGTGGACTGGGGCTCGATGCGGGCCAACTTCTTCGTCATCTATCCGGTCAGCCAGTTGCCCGACGTGCCGGTGACTTACATGAGCGCATTCCACGCGCCCGAACGCAAAGGCTTCGACAACGACTTGGTGCGCGCTTTCCCGAACATCACCAACGTCGACATGACCAGCGCGCTGAACCAGGTCCAGGGCGTGCTGGACAAGGTGATCCGCGCCGTGGAATTCCTGTTCGCCTTCACCCTGGCCGCGGGCCTGGTGGTGCTCTTTGCCGCCGTCACCGCGACCCGCGAGGAGCGGGCGCGCGAATACGCCATCATGCGTGCCGTCGGTGCCCGTGCCAGCCTGCTGCGGCAAGTGCAGCGGGCCGAGCTGGCGGGGGTGGGACTGCTGGCGGGCTTCCTGGCCAGTGCTGTCGCGGACGCGATCGGCTGGGGGCTGGCCCGCTACGTGTTCGATTTCGAATGGACAGCCTCGCCGCTGCTGCTGTTGTACGGTTCACTCGCGGGCGCGGCGCTGGCGCTGGCGGCTGGCTGGTGGGGCCTGCGCGAAGTGCTCAACCGCCCGGTGGTGGAGACCCTGCGCCGCGCGCCCGAATGAGCGATCCCGGACAATCGGCGGATGCATATCCAGGAAAAGCCGCCCTACGACACGCACTTCGCATGGATCGGAGGCGAAGCCAAGGTGAAGGCGCTGGTCGAGCGTTTCTATGACCTGATGGACCTCGAACCCGGCTACGCCGCGCTCCGTGCGGCGCATGGCAGCGAACTGACGAAGGCGCGGCAACATCTGTTCTGGTTCCTGTGCGGTTGGCTGGGCGGGCCGCAGCACTACACCGAGCGTTTCGGTCATCCCAAGCTGCGGCTGCGCCACATGCCGTTCGTGATCGGCGTCGTCGAGCGCGACCAGTGGCTGGCATGCATGGGTCAGGCGATGGCCGAAACCGGGGTCGACGAGAAGCTTCGTACGCGGCTGGGGGAGAGCTTTTTCCAGACAGCAGACTGGATGCGCAACGCGCCAGCTTGACCGCCGTCCCGGGGCAAAATGGCGGAGGACCGCAACTGCGCACTCGTTCGCGTTTCTGACGGAGGCTGAAATTCGCCGGCTCGACGACTTTCTCATGCGGGACACGGGCCGGAAAACACGATGGATGTCGCCATGCTGGACGGACTTTCCTGCTGGAAAACCCCTTCCCGACAGCGGTGAATCGAGTCGCGCCCCGATCGAGCTAGACGACCGGTCTAATATAATTCCAGCATTCGTCATCAACCGGATCCGTCTTCAATGAGCAAGAACCAATCGACTCCCGCCACCAGCGCCCTGTTTTCTCCCGCAGTGCTGGGAAGCGTTGCGCTGAGCAACCGCATCGTGATGGCGCCACTGACCCGCAGCCGCGCGGCTCCGGGCAACGTGCCGCAGGCACTGAACGCGCGCTACTACGCCCAGCGTGCCAGTGCCGGCGTGATCATCTCCGAGGCCACCCAGATTACCCCGCAAGGGCAGGGCTACCCCAAGACGCCTGGCATCCACAGCCAGGAGCAGATCGCCGGCTGGCAGGGAGTCACGCAGGCGGTGCATGCGCGCGGCGGCAAGATTTTCCTTCAGTTGTGGCACGTGGGCCGCATTTCCCACCCGCTGACACTGGCCGACGGCGGTCTGCCGGTGGCGCCCTCGGCGCTCCAGCCCGCGGGCGAGATCTACACCGAGCAGGGCATGAAGCCGTTCGTGACGCCCAGGGCCCTTGAGACCCATGAGATCCCGGCACTGGTCGAGGACTTCCGCCGCGCCGCCGCCAATGCCAAGGCCGCCGGCTTCGACGGGGTCGAGATCCACGCCGCCAACGGCTATCTGATCGACCAGTTCCTGCGCGACGGGACCAACCAGCGCAACGACGGCTACGGCGGTTCGATCGCAAATCGCGCCCGGCTGCTGCGCGAAGTGACCGAGGCGGTGCTGACGGTCTGGGAGCCGGGCCGAGTCGGCGTGCGGCTGTCGCCGGTGAATCCGTTCAACGACATCGTCGACAGCGCACCGCAGGCCACCTTCGAGGCAGTGACGGAGCAGCTCAACGCGTACCGGTTGGCGTACCTGCACGTGGTGGAGGACCGCAGCACCAAGTTCGACTTCCAGCGGCTGCGCCAGATCTTCAACGGCGCCTACATCGCCAACGGCGACTACGACCATGACAGCGCGATTGCCGCAGTGGACGGAGAGCGGGCCGACTTCATCGCCTTCGGCAAGCTGTTCATCGCCAACCCGGATCTGCCGGCGCGGTTGCGTCGCGACGGTCCCTACAACGCGCCGCGGTCGGATTCCTTCTACGCCGGCGGCGCTGAAGGGTATGACGACTATCCGGCGTTGGAGACGGCCGGCGCGGAGGCCTGACGCCCCACGCACCACGTCCGTCGCCTCACTCCCTCGCAGCGATGAACTCCCCGCCTTCAGTCGGTACCCGCCAGCAGATCCTGGACACCGCCCGGCGGATCATCGTCGGCAAGGGATTCTCGGCGGTGGGATTAAGCGAGATCCTGGTCGCCGCCGGCGTGCCCAAGGGTTCGTTCTACCACTGGTTCCGGTCCAAGGAGCAGTTCGGGGAGGCTTTGCTCGAGCGCCACTTCGAGAGCTATCTGCAGCAGGTCGACGCCTCCCTGGGGGCGCGGGGGCGGCCGGCACCCGAGCGGCTGCTTGAATTTTTTGGCCAGTGGCATGCGCTGCAATCGGGCGACGATCCGCAATCGCGTTGCCTGGTGGTCAAGCTCAGCGCGGAGGTCTGCGACTTGTCCGAGCCGATGCGCGCCGCGCTGGAGCATGGCACCGCCCAGGTGCTGGCGCGGCTGGAAACCTGTCTTGCCGAAGGCATCGCTGCCGGCGAATTGGCCAACTGTGCCGACCCCGTCGAAGTCGCTCAGCAGCTCTACCAGCAATGGCTGGGAGCGACCTTGCTGGCACGCGTGCAGCGTAGCGCGGAACCACTGGACCGGGCCTTGGCGCAGACCAGGCGCTGGATCGCTGAACAGGCCCCCCGGGGCTGACCTCCGTTCAGCCCGGTGAAGGCTGCAGCAATACCACCAACGCCCCGGCGCCCCCCTCGTCGCCCCGGGCCTGCACGAAGGCCAGCACTTCGGTTTTCTGGATCAGCCAGCTCTGCACCTTGCTCTTGAGCACCGGCGTCTTGCCCGGCGAGCCAAGCCCTTTGCCATGGACCACGCGCACGCAGCGCACACCTTCCCTGCACGCCGCGCGAATGAAGGCCGCCAGGCTCTCGCGCGCCTCTTCCCGACGCAGGCCATGCAGGTCCAGCTCGCGCTGGATGCTCCAATACCCCTTGCGCAGCTTGCGGGTGACGTCGATGCCGATGCCGGGCCGGCGAAAGCTCAGCGAGTCATCGACGTCCAGCAAGGTGCCGGCGTCGAATTCATCGCTGATCGCCTCCTGCAGTACCCGCTGCTCGTCCAGCTGCTGCTGGAACGGGATCGGCTGCGGTAGTTCGCGCACCAGCTGGACACGGCCGACAACGCGTAGCGGTTTGACTGCGCCGGCGGCCCGCCGGAAAAGGTTTTTCTCGGCGCTGGATTTGCGCTGCGC
>JANXVP010000295.1 GCA_025351615.1 Ramlibacter sp.
AGTAGTCTTGCAGCGATTCGCCCTTGATGGCGAACACGGGTGTGCCGCCGGCGGCGATGGCGGCGGCGGCGTGGTCCTGGGTCGAGAAGATGTTGCAGGAGGCCCAGCGCACAGTTGCGCCCAGGGCCTGCAGCGTTTCGATCAGCACTGCTGTCTGGATCGTCATGTGCAGCGAGCCGGTAACGCGGGCGCCCTTGAGCGGCTGGCTCTTGGCGTATTCCGACCGGATCGCCATCAGGCCCGGCATTTCGGTTTCAGCGATGCGGATTTCCTTGCGGCCCCAGGCGGCCAGGGAAGCGTCGGCGATGGCGCAGTCCAGCGGGACGGCGGTTTTGAGAACAGCGTTCATGTTGATTCTTTCGGCATTTGACGGTCTTGAGGACCACGCCTCAGGAGGGAGATGGGAGCTCACCTCACGGAAACGTGGGCGAGCGTCGTTGCGATAAAAACCCGAGCCTCGCGCCTGTGCGGCGCTGCAACGCTCCTCGGATGGCGGGATTTTATAGGAAAACGGATGACCTCCCCGCAGGAATGCCGCCTGCATTGCCCGGCCGGCTAAGGCGGTAAAAAGTCACATGCTTACCTCTTCCATTGTCCTTACGCCACCGATCGAGCCGATGCTAGCCAAGGTTGCGGATGAGCTACCGGCTGGCGACGGCTATCTGTTCGAGCCGAAATGGGACGGCTTTCGCGCCATCGTGTTCCGCAAAGGCAGCGAGGTGGTGATCCAGAGCCGTGACCTGCGGCCGCTGGACCGCTACTTTCCCGAGCTGGCCAAGGCGCTGGGCGAGATTCTCCCGAAAGGCAGCGTGATCGACGGCGAGATCGTTGTCGCCACCTCACACGGCCTCGACTTCGACGCCTTGCAGCAGCGGCTCCATCCGGCGGCGTCGCGGGTCGCGCGCCTGGCCCAGGAAACGCCCGCTTCTTTTGTCGCTTTCGATCTGCTCGCGGCAGGCGGAAAAAGTGTCATGACGCTCCCGCAAAGCGAAAGGCGCGCGCGTCTCGAGCAACTGCTCGGCTCGGTCAAGCCGCCCGTCTACCTGACGCCGATGACGCGTGAGCGCGATGTCGCCGTCGACTGGCTGAAGCGCTTCGAAGGCGCGGGACTCGACGGCGTGATGGCCAAGCCGGAAGCCGGGCCCTACCAGCCGGGCAAGCGGGCCATGCTGAAGATCAAGCACTCGCGCACCGCCGACTGTGTGGTGGCGGGGTTCCGCTGGTACAAGGAAACGCGCGACGCGGTGGGGTCGCTGCTGCTCGGCCTGCACAACGACGCCGGCGTCCTGCAACATGTCGGGGTGACCTCGGCTTTCACGATGGAGATGCGGCGCCAGCTGGCCGACGAGCTGGAGCACCTGCGCAAGAACGCCATGGCGGAGCATCCGTGGCGAGACTGGGCCACTCCCGGCGAAACCGACGCGAATCGCAACCAGGGCGAGGCGCAGGACGCGCGCCGGATGCCCGGCGCGCGCAGCCGCTGGAGCGCCGGCAAGGACCTGAGCTGGGAACCGGTGCGGCCGGACCGGGTCTGTGAAGTCAGGTACGACCACATGCAGGGCGACCGCTTCCGCCACGCCGCGCTGTTTCTGCGCTGGCGCGCGGACAAGCCGCCGGCGGACTGCCGCTACGACCAGCTCGAAGTCACGACCCCTTTCGAACTGGAGAAGGTCTTCGGGGCGGGGAAGAAGTCGCTGTCCGCTTCCTGACTCCATGACGTCGCCGGCCACACCAGGCGGCACAATACGGGCTGGCTGAACCGGTTTGCAACCCAGCCGCTGTCCCTGCCCGTTCCGTTCGGAGTTCTCCCCTTGTCCGCCTCGTCCCTTGCCGCCGAAACCCGGCGCCGCCGCACCTTTGCCATCATTTCCCACCCCGACGCGGGCAAAACCACGCTGACGGAAAAGCTGCTGCTGTTTTCCGGCGCGATCCAGATCGCCGGCTCGGTCAAGGCACGCAAGGCTTCACGCCACGCCACCAGCGACTGGATGGAAATCGAGAAGCAGCGCGGCATCTCGGTCGCCTCGTCGGTGATGCAGATGCTGTACCGCGACCACGTGATCGACCTGCTCGACACGCCGGGCCACAAGGACTTTTCGGAAGACACGTACCGTGTGCTCACCGCGGTCGATTCGGCCCTGATGGTGATCGACGCCGCCAACGGCGTGGAGGCGCAGACCCGGCGCCTGATCGAGGTTTGCCGCCAGCGCGACACGCCGATCATCACCTTCGTCAACAAGATGGACCGCGAAGTGCGCGAGCCGCTGGAGCTGCTCGACGAAATCGAGCGCGAGCTGGGCATGCCCTGCGTGCCGATGACCTGGCCGGTCGGCCAGGGCAAGACCTTCGGCGGCATCATGAACCTGCGCACCCACGCGATGACGGTGTTCGAGTCGGGCCAGGAGCGCTTGCCGCAGGACTTCGAGACGGTGCCGCTGGCCGACCGCCAGAACCTGCTGCAGCGCTTCGGCCATGAATTCGAGATCGCCGAACAGAGCATGGAACTGGCGATCGGCGCGTCACCCACCTGGGACCGCGAAGCCTTTCTGGCCGGTCGGCAGACGCCGGTCTTCTTCGGTTCGGGCGTCAACAATTTCGGCGTGATGGAAGTGCTGGAAGCGCTGGTCGACCTTGCACCATCGCCGCAGCCCCGCGTCAGTCGACTGACGCCTTCCGATGCTGCCAGCCGGCTCTCGGGCAACAAGGACCCGGTGGTCCGCGAGATCCAGCCGGCCGACCCCGATTTTTCCGGCGTGGTGTTCAAGGTGCAGGCCAACATGGACGCCAACCACCGCGATCGCATTGCTTTCGTGCGGATGGCGTCGGGCAAGTACACGCCCGGCATGAAGCTCAGGGTGCAGCGCACCGCCAAGGAACTGCGGCCCACCTCGGTGGTCACCTTCCTGTCGCAGCGGCGCGAGG
>JANXVP010000393.1 GCA_025351615.1 Ramlibacter sp.
GGCGGCTGCGGCAACCCCGCCGGCGGCGATGCCCACGGCGTTGAACAGCGCGCTGCGGCGGGACGTGCCGACGGCGATTTCCGGAGAGATGGACATGGTGAGAGGGTTCCTGGTTGATGGCTGGCGGTTGGTGGTTTCCCGGCAATTCAATTGCGCGCAGCTTAATCGCCGGCGATGGCTTGTGGCATGGTTTTTCAGGCACCTGCATGCGGCAGCCGGATCGTCGGTCCGCTGCGCAGGCGCTAAGCTCTCAGGGCCATGGCTTATTTCCTCACCCTCTACGACGCCGACGGAGCGTCGCCAGCGCAGCACCGGCTGGCCGAACAGAGGTTTCGACAGGCGCTGGAACAAACCCTGGGCGACGAGAGCCTGGTGGCCCCGGTCTACACCGCCTATCTCCGGATCGTCGGCAGCTACGGCGAGTCCCCGGACCCTGACAGCCTGAGCCAAGCCGAGCGCCAGATCTTCGAGCAGTGGCAGGCCGCGGAACTGGCGGCTGTGGCCGCCGCATTCGGTCCCCACCGTTACATGGGCGATGCCATGTACGAAATCGCCTTTTGAAAGCCTGACCTCAAATGAAAAAGACCTTCCAGCTCACCGTCGAAGGCAAGAACCGCGACCGCCTGCTCGACGCGACCAAGAACGAGATCCGCAAGTACGTGAAGCGCGAAAGGCGGCGCGAACTGCCGGCAGGCGCCGACTACTGGGATTTCGATTGCCGCTTTGGCGCGACCGAAGCTGCGGCGCAGCCGGCGCACCTGTCGACGTTGATCGGGTTGGTCGACGGCGTTGCCACGGAAGGCGGCGCCCAGTTCTACATCGAGATGCTGGCCAGGCCGGCGCAACGCAAGGGCCGCCCCGCCGAAACCGCCAAGTCGGCAGGCGAAATCTAGCGACTCTTGTCGGCGCCAGAATCCAGGCTGGCCTGCGCGGCCCGCAGCTTGTCCTTCTTGTTCGGGCGCTTGCCCTTGATTCCGCCGGCACCGGCCCCCACGGGTGCTTCAGCCTCGGTCGGCTCGAAGCCAGGCAGTTGCTCGCGCGGCAAGCTCAGGTTCTGCCTCTTTTCGATCAGGCGGAAGTGCGCCTCAGTGCCGTTGCTGACGAAGCTGACTGCCAGACCCGATTCGCCGGCGCGGCCGGTGCGCCCGATGCGGTGTACATAGTCGACGGCGGAGCGCGGCAGGTCGTAGTTCACCACCACCGGCAGTTGCTCGATGTCGATGCCCCTTGCGGCAAGATCCGTCGTGACCACCACATCCCACTGTTCGTTCTTGAACTGCGCGAGCACCTCGGCCCGCTTGCCCTGGCTCAGGTCGCCGTGGAAAGGCGTCGCGAAGACACCGCTCTGGTGCAGCTTCCAGGCGACATGTTCGGCTGCGTACCTGGTGGCGACAAAAACCAGCACGCGGTCCCAGCCGCTCTCCTTCAGCAGGTGCCGCAGCAGCTGGGTGCGCTTGTCCGCATCGACCTGGATTACGCGCTGCAGGATGCCCGGCGTGTTGTCGGGTGTGGCGGGGACTTCGACCCGCACCGGCTCGCGCAACAGGGTTTCCGCAAGCGTCTGCACATCGGGGGGGAAGGTCGCCGAGAAAAACAGGGTCTGCCGGCGCGCCGGCAGCAGGGCCAGCAGCCGCTGCAGTTCGTCCGCAAAGCCGAGGTCGAGCAAGCGATCGGCTTCGTCGAGCACCAGCAGCTCGACCGACGCCAGTTTCAGCGCGTTGTGGTCCAGCAGGTCCAGCAGGCGGCCTGGCGTGGCGACCACCACGTCCGCGCCGCCGCGCAGGCCCATCATCTGCGGATTGATCGAGACGCCTCCGAACACCACTGCAATCCTGAGCGGCAGCGGCAAGTGCTGGCCGAGGCTGCGCAGCACCTCGCCCACCTGCGCTGCGAGTTCACGGGTCGGCACCAGCACCAGCGCCCGAACCCGGCGTGGCGTTTGCGACCGGCCTTGCTGCAACAGTTGCAGCAGAGGCAGGCCGAAGGCCGCAGTCTTGCCGGAGCCGGTCTGTGCCGAACCTGTCAGGTCGGCGCCTCGCAGGATCGCGGGGATCGCCTGCACCTGGATCGGGGTGGGCGTGCTGAAACCGAGGTCGCCGGCAGCGCGCGCGAGCTCGGGTGACAGGCCGAGGGCAGAAAAAGGCATGGTTTAAAGCCAGGCGTGCGCCAGCCTGGTCATGCCGACAACAGCCCACGCGCCGCCAGGTTGGCAAACAGGTCGCGCAGGCCGAAATTCCAGGGCACGATGCGATCGCTGAAATTCACCGTGTTCTCCAGCGTGCCCAGCCTGGCGCTGGAGATCCGCACGATGTCGCCGAGCTTGTGGGTGAAGCCGCCGCCCGGGTGGTCGCGGTCCTGGGTCGGGGCGAACATCGTGCCCAGGAACAGCATGAAGCCGTCCGGGTACTGGTGATGCCTGCCGATCGTCTGGCGCACCAGGTCGAGCGGATCGCGGCTGATCTGCGCCATCGCACTGTCGCCGCGCAACACGAAGCCGTCCTGCCCCCGCACCTCGAGGTGGACGGTGCAGCGGCGCATATCGTCGATCGAGTAGCTCGTGTCGAACAGGCGGATGAACGGGCCGATCGCGCAGGAGGCGTTGTTGTCCTTCGCCTTGCCGAGCAGCAGCGCGCTGCGGCCTTCGAAATCGCGCAGGTTGACGTCGTTGCCCAGGGTCACGCCCGCGACCTCGCCGCGGCTGTTCACGGCAAGCACGATCTCGGGCTCGGGATTGTTCCATTCGGAGTTCGGGTGGATGCCGATCTCGGCGCCCGGACCGACGCTGGACAGCACCGGCGCCTTGGTGAATACCTCGGCGTCGGGTCCGATGCCGACCTCCAGGTACTGCGACCAGAGGTTCTGCCGGACCAGCAGCTCCTTCAGTTGCATCGCCTGGGCCGAGCCGGGCACGAGGCCAGCGAGCGAGCCGCCCAGCAGCTCCAGCACCCGGCTGCGCACCGCCGCAGCCTGGGCCGGATCGCCCTTGGCCTGCTCCTCGATCACCCGCTCGAGCAGGCTGGAAGCGAATGTCACGCCGGCCGCCTTGAGCACTTGCAGGTCGCAGGGCGCCAGAAACCGCGTGCTTTCGACGCTCCCGACGTGGCGCCCTGCTGCCGCGCGAACGGCGGCGGCGGGTTGCGGCCGCTCCAGCAAGCCGCTCATCGTCGGGAAATCACGGGACAGGTCGAACACGCCGCCGGCTCGAATCGCAACCACCGAGGGCCCTGCGATAGCGCCTGCCGATGCGGGAATCCAGGCGCGGCCGACCAGGGTACCGGCGCTGCCATCGTCAGGGAGGATCATGGATGGAATCCTTTTTCAGGCTGCATGTCTGAGGATGCGATTAATGTAAACGTGCGGAAAGACCGAAGGCCCGGCCGGGGTGGGGTACTTTCCGTATGGGCACCAAGACTTATCCCTTATCCTTTGCCACTACGGCCGGGCCAGCTACGCCCGCCACCCATGACGCAAAGCCGGAGAAGACGACCCTCATGAGCTCCAGCCAGTCGCTCGCCGCGAGTGAACGAAGATTCCAGGCCCTGGCGGATTGTTCGCCGTTCGGGATCTATTACACCGATGCGCAAGGGGGCGCGCTGTACACCAACGCCGCCTGGCAGGAGATGTCTGGCCTGGACGCGCAACAGACCTTGGGCTCCGGCTGGAGCCAGGTGGTCCACGCCGACGACCGGGACCGGGTGCTTGCCGAATGGCTGGCGGCCGCCAGTGCGGGCGTCGATTTCG
>JANXVP010000423.1 GCA_025351615.1 Ramlibacter sp.
AGTTGCTGGTGTACGAAAGGCTCTCCTCGCCCGGCCGATCGGTCGTGGCGGCCCACGAGGTCCAGAAGAAAAACGCGGCAAGCGACTGGCGGTCGGCAGGATCGGGCAGCAGATTGCCTGTCATGGCGTACTGGTTGCGCAGTGTGTCCAGTGCTGCGGCGTCGCCGAACAGGGCGTCGTAGTGGCGCCCGACTTCGCGAATCGCCTGCGCGCGCTGTGGCGAGACCGAGATGACGCCGCTGACAGGGTCGTAGGTATTGCGGCGCATCTCATCTTGCAGCGCCGCGTTGACGGCGCCCCGGTCGGAGCCGGTCAGGGCGGAGGCCGGCTTGCCGAAAGGCAGCGCCCGGATCGCCTGCAGGGCGACCGCCTCGCGGTGTAGCCAGTCGGCGGACCAGTCGGGCGCGACATAGGCGCCGTGGCCCCACACGCTGCCTTGCTGCTGGCCGCCGCTCGCGAGCCAGACTTGCTGGCCTTTTTGCACCTGCTCGCCGGTGTAAAGAACGTCGCCGTTGGTGCTCACCACGGCGGTGGGAATCGGCGGCGCGGTCAGGTAGATCTGCCAGCCGATGAAGCCGAGCGCTCCGAACGACAGGACAAAAATGAAGCCGAGCCAGCGCCACAGCATCTTGTTGTTTTTCATGATGGTTTCCAGTGGATTGCCACAAAAGAGGATTCAGAAACTGAAAGTGCATTTCGAATACACCTAATGCTAAGGACCTTGATGCACAGACTCTTTGATCTGGATCAAACGAACGCGTGCCAGGGCACATGACGGGCGCCGGCGCGCCGCTGCATTGCATGGCGTCGGTGTTGGACCACAGTAGTTCGCCAGGGCTTCCTACAGCAAACATTCAGTGCTGCCGCGAAATTGTTGACTTGACCCAAACAACCGACAAACGAACGATGACTTACGAGTGCCCTGGCGACCTCGGCGACCTCGGCGGCTTAAGCCATATCGCATGAAAGAAAGACGCGTCAACGTGACGAGCCGTGGTGGCGGGCGGCGGCACGGAGATCCGCGGGCCTGGCTCGACGAGACCCTGCCACTGGAAGAGCGCAGGCGATTGCTGACGCTGGCGATCCATGCCGCTGCTTCATCGCAGCAACAGGCAGCCATCCCGCCCGCGGTGAAGAGCGACGGCTCCGACAATCCTTAACTTACCGTGCTGGCGCAGCCTTCGGGGGCCGACCTGTCTGTGTTGTCCTACAGCTGTTGGGAGTCGGCTTGTCTACGATGGTCCGATGACGTCTAATGTCCCAGAGACCGGAAACCGCCCCAGTCGCGCTGAGCAAAGCAAGCTTCAGCAGGCGCAACTCGAGGTGGTTCGCGCTGAAGGGGACTACCAGCGTTTGCGCGTCGCCTACCTCGAGCTCGCCCAGAACAACCAGGGAAACGAAGTCGGATTGGCCATGATTGGCGCAGACATGGACCGTGCCCATGCCAACCTGCAGCGCCTGAGCGGATTGCGCCAGTTGCCCTTCACGCATGAGCCCACCCGCACGGTCCGCCGCGAAGCGCTGCGAATGGCCGAAGAAAGCTCCTGACGGTTGTGGCCGCGGCCGACTGAGGACCCCATGAACATCCATCCGGTTGAACCTGAGCCCATGGCTCCCGCAGGCGAGCCAGCGGCCCCTAATCCGACCCAACTGCCGGTCGAACCCGAATTCGGACCGCTGATGCCGCCGGCCGAGCCGGAAGATCCCGGCGCCAAGCCGCCGCGCATCTGAGCCGTGCTCAGCCCGTGAGCGGCGTTTGTGTGTCGGCGCTGTCGCCGCAGTCGACAAGCAAAGCCTGAGCGCATTCATCGAGGCTCGCGACCGGCGTGGCCTTTGCGAGCGCCATCCAGATTCCGAAGGGCAGCTTGCGGCGAGGCGGTCGCGGCGCCGGTCGCGCCACTTGCAGGCGCCCCTGTTCGAGCACCATCACGCCGCACTCGGCAGGCACTTCTTGCGGGCCGGCAATCGGGCGCCCCGCCGCGTCGCAGCCCAGCACGTACCAGCATTCGCCAAGATCGAGGTAGGACGCGCGTTTCGCGGGTTGGCGCAAGTCCGCCAACAGGTCGGCGCGCCGCACCTTGACCTCGTGCACGACCGGCTCCGCATAGGCTTCGACCGAGGTGTTGCGGATCGAGAAGACATCGGGCCTGGCGATGCACCACTGCAGCGGCCGGGCCGAGTCGTCGCAAGGCACCTGCGCGCGCAGGCTGAGGCCGCGCCATGCGACACGCCCGCCCCGCCCCATTGCGAGGGCGACCTGTTCGACCAGCGCTTCATGGGCCGACAACGCGGCGCGGTTGCGCGCCAGCGTCGTGGCCAGCAGCTGCACGCCTGCCTCTGTCAGCCGCAGCGATTCGTGGCCAGCCTGGGTCCACACGCGGTCCAGCATGCCGGCCGCCAGCAAGTCGATTTCGAGCGGGTCCTGGCAGGGCCATCCGGCCGACCGGTAAATCTCGCGCAGCCGGCGGGCATGGGCTTTGCCCAAGGCAGGCAGGGCAGTGTCGGACGTGGCGGAGGCACTCATGAAAGTCGGCGTTTGCAGGGCTGACAGTTTAGCGGCCGGCACCGCGCACGAGCGGACTCCGTAGGCACGCTCCGACGCCCGCTGGGGGGATTGGCTGAGGCCATGTCTGGCCTGCGATCGTCGACAATCGTGCATGGTTGAAAAATCTGTTTATGGAATCACTGCGCTGCGCTACGCCGGCTCGAATGTGGTCGGGGCCATGATGGGCTTGATCGACAGCGCCCATTCGCGATGGGACATGAGGCCGTCGCCGGCGCGCCTGATCGAAGTGATCGACCGCATGGTCGAAGGCGACACCGTGATCTCGGTGTTCCCTGACGATCATGGCGGCTTTGCGCCCGGGCCTGAGGTCAAGGTCGACATGCTGCCGGAAGGTACCGAGACTCTGGCGCTCGACGACGATGCTGCCGGCCGCAGCCTGGTCGACCTGCCGCGCTTTTGATCAGGCGCTGCCACGCAGCCGCCCCAGTTTGATCAGTCCGATGGAGAGCGCCGTGCCGCAAACGATGACCGCGGCACAAAACAGCATCCACGGCGTGACGCTTTCGCCCAGGAACAGGACGCCGTAGAACACGGCGAATACCGGCACCACGAATGTCACGGCCAGGGCTCGCGCCGTGCCGGCCTGTTCGATCAGGCGGAAGTACAGCACGTAGGCGATGCCGGTGCAGCCGATGCCCAGGACCAGCACTGCAATCCATGCATGCAGCCCGGGCATCTGGACCGGCCAGAACCACAAGGCCGGCAGGGCCAGCCCCAGGCTGGCGCCCATCTGGCTGCCGGTTGCCGTCACCAGAGCGGGCAGGCCGCCCAGGTAGCGCTTGGCGGCGTTGGCAGCCAGCGCGTAGCAAAGACACGCCAGCAAACAGGCAAGCACCGCCCAGCCTGGCGCGTATCCACTGGCATCGGGCTTGAAGCTGGCCTTGTCCCAGGCCAGCAGCGCGACCCCGAGGAATCCGATGGCCAGACCCACGGCCCTGGCCACAGTCGGCCGGTCCTTCATCCATGCCCACGCGACCAGGGCGCCGAACAGCGGCACCGTCGCATTGAGCACCGCCGACAGGCCGGTCGTGATCGACAGCAGCGCGAAGGCGAACAGCGCGAACGGAATGCCCGAATTGAGCAGGCCGATCGCGAATACCGGCTTCCAGTGCCGGCGCAACTGGGGCACTAGCCCGCGCAGCCACAGCAGCGGCCAGAGAAACGCGGTGGCGATGACCACCCGCATGGCAGCGGTTGGCACGGGGCCGAACTCGATCGTCGCAATCCGCATG
>JANXVP010000429.1 GCA_025351615.1 Ramlibacter sp.
GTCCGCTTTCAGGCGACGGCATGGCGTTCGAACCCGGCGCTTGCCGATCAGGCGCCAAACAGCGCGGCCAGCGCCCGGCCCGGATCGCCGGCGCGCATGAATGCCTCGCCCACGAGAAACGCGTGGACGCCGGCTTCGCGCATCTTTTTCACGTCTTCCGGCGCCTGGATGCCGGACTCGCTGACCAGGAGGCGATCGGCCGGCACGTCCTTTCGCATCGACAGCGTGGTGTCCAGCGACACGTCGAAACTGTGCAGGTTGCGGTTGTTGACGCCGATCAGCGGCGTCGTGAGCCGCAGCGCCCGCTCGAGCTCAGCGGCGTCGTGCCCCTCGACCAGCACAGCCATGTCCAGCCCGCGTGCGATCGCTTCCATGTCCGCCATCCGGGCGTCGTCCAGGCAGGCGGCGATCAGCAGGATGCAATCGGCGCCCATCACCCGCGATTCGTAGATCTGGTAGGCGTCGACCATGAAGTCCTTGCGCAGGACCGGCAAATCGCAGGACGCCCGCGCTTGCTTCAGAAAATCCGGCTCGCCCTGGAAAAACTGGCGATCGGTCAGGACCGACAGGCAGGCTGCGCTGGTTGTGCCGTCGCCCTCGGCATAGCTTTGGGCGATGTCGGCGGCAATGAAGTCGGCGCGCAGCACGCCCTTGCTGGGACTGGCTTTCTTGATTTCCGCGATGACAGCGCTCTGTCCGGCCGCGATCTTGCTGCGCAACGCTCCCACGAAGTCGCGCGTCAGGACCCGGCTCTCGGCATCGGCGCGCATCGCCGCCAGTGGCTTCCTGCCCTGGGCGACGGTGATTTCTTCGCGCTTGACCGCGATGATCTGGTCGAGGATGTCAGCCATGGGTCAGGCTCCCAGGGAATTCGACAGGGCGACCAGCTGGTCCAGGCGGGCCTTGGCCGCGCCCGATGCCACCGCTGCACGCGCCTGGTCGAGCCCGTCCTTCATCGAGGGCGCGACATTGGCCGCATACAGTGCGACGCCGGCATTGAGGACGGCGATGTCACGCGCAGCGCCGGGCTGGTTGTCCAGCACGCCCATCAGCATGGCCCTGGACTGCTCCGGCGTTTCCACCTTGAGCGCGCGGTTGCTCGCCATTGGCAGGCCGAAATCCTCCGGATGGATCTCGTACTCGGTGATCTCGCCGTGGTGGAGTTCCCCCACCATCGTCGCGGCGCCCAGGCTGACCTCGTCCATCCCGTCGCGGCCGTACACAACGATCGCGTGTTCGGCGCCCAGGCGCTGCAGGGCCCGCACCTGGATGCCCACCAGATCGGGATGAAAGACCCCCATCAGGATGTTCGGCGCCTCGGCCGGATTGGTCAGCGGTCCCAGGATGTTGAAGATGGTCCGCACGCCGAGCTCCTTGCGGATCGGCGCCACCGCCTTCATCGCAGGGTGGTGGTTGGGCGCGAACATGAAACCGATGCCGACCTGCGCAATGCACCTGGCGATCGCGTCGGGCGACAGGTGGATGTTCAGCCCCAGGCTTTCCAGCACGTCGGCGCTGCCGCTCATGCTGGAGACGCTGCGCCCGCCGTGCTTGCTGACCTTGGCGCCGGCGGCGGCGGCGATGAACATCGAACAGGTCGAGATGTTGAAGGTGTGAGACCCGTCGCCGCCCGTGCCCACGATGTCGACCAGATGCGTCTTGTCCGGAACGTGGACCTTGGTCGAAAACTCGCGCATCACCTGGGCCGCGGCGGTGATTTCACCGATGGTTTCCTTCTTGACGCGCAGACCGGTGATCAGCGCGGCCATCATCACCGGCGACAGCTCGCCGCTCATGATCATGCGCACGATCGTCAGCATCTCGTCGTGAAAGATCTCTCGGTGCTCGATGGTGCGCTGGAGCGCTTCCTGCGGCGTGATGGTCATGATCTTCTCCATGAAGAACTAGCGTGAAGGATTGTCGGACAAAGCCAGCTTCAGGCCGAAACCGAGAAACATGGCGCCGGCCGCGCGTTCGAGCCAGTGCATGCCGCTGCGCACGGCGCCGCTGTTTGCGGACAGCCACGCCGCGCCCGCCGCCCAACCGATATTGACCAGCAGGCCGTTGAGGTTGAACAGCATGCCCAGCAACAGAAACGCCAAGGGCTTGTGCGCCACGGCAGGACCGATGAACTGCGGCAGGAACGCCAGGAAAAACAGCGCCACCTTCGGGTTCAGCGCGTTGGTCGCAAAGCCGCGAAAGAACACGCTTCGCAGTTGCGGGGCGAAGCGCGGGCCGGCCGCGGCAACGAAGCTGCTTGCAGGCCGCACGCTGAAGCGCAGCATCCGGATGCCGACCCACACCAGGTAAGCGGCCCCCGTCCACTTGAGCACCGTGAAAGCGGTCGCCGACGCCGCCAGCAGCGCGCTCACGCCGACGGCCGCCGCGAAGATGTGGACCAAGCAGCCGGCGGCGATGCCCAGCGCGGCAACCATGCCGGCACGGGCGCCGGACTTCAAGGCATGACTCACGATGTAGAGCACATCGGGGCCCGGCGTCAGGTTCAGCAGCAGGCCGGCCACGATGAACAGCAGGAGTTGGTCGAGCGCCATGCCTCAGGTTCCGAAGTAGCCGCGGACCACGGAAACCGCGCGGTCGACCCCGGCCTGGTCCACATCCAGATGGGTGGCGAACCGCAGCCGGTACAACCCGGTCGCCAGCACACCCTGCGCAGCAAGATGCTGCAGCAGTCCGGCCGACTTGTCGCGGGCAGCGCCGGTCAGGTCGACGAACACCAGATTGCTCTGCGGCGGCTCTACCTGCAGCCCGTCGATGCTCGCCAGGCCGTCTGCCAGCCGCTTCGCCAGTACGTGGTCCTGGGCCAGCCGCTCGACCTGGTGGTCCAGCGCATAAGAGGCAGCGGCGGCGAGCATGCCCGCCTGGCGCATCGCGCCGCCCGCCATCTTGCGCACTCGCCTGGCCTTTGCGATGAAGTCACGCGAGCCGCACAAGGCCGACCCGACCGGCGCCCCCAACCCCTTGCTGAAGCACACCGAAACACTGTCGAAACACTGGACAATCCGCCTGGCTTCAGCGAACACTGCCGCCGTTGTGATGGGCCCGTGCGCCTGTGCGACGGCTGCGTTGAAGAGCCGGGCGCCATCGAGGTGGCGCGCCAGGCCCCGGTTCCTGGCGAGAGCCGTGGCCTGTTCCACATACGCCATCGGCAACAGCTTGCCGCCCAGCGTGTTCTCGAGCGCGAGCAGGCGGGTGCGGGCGAAGTGCGGGTCGTCGGGCTTGATCGCGTCCTGGATGTCGGCAAGCGCCAGCGTGCCGTCCGCCTGGTGCGCGATCGGCTGCGGCTGCACGCTGCCGAACACCGCGGCGCCGCCGCCTTCCCAGCGGTAGCAGTGCGCCATCTGGCCGACGATATATTCGTCGCCGCGCTGGCAATGCGCCAGCACGCCGCACAGATTGCTCTGGGTGCCGGTGGGCACAAACAGCGCGGCTTCGAAACCGAGCAATGAAGCGATCTTTTCCTGCAGTGCGTTGACGCTCGGGTCGTCGCCGAACACGTCGTCGCCCAGCGGCGCCGCGGCCATCGCTTCGCGCATGCCCGACGTGGGCTGCGTCACGGTATCGCTTCTCAGATCGACGGGTTTCATGCGCGCTGCTCCAGGAAGTTTTTCAGCAACGCATGGCCGTGCTCGCTGAGGATGGATTCGGGATGGAACTGCACACCTTCGACGGCCAGCTCCCGGTGCCGCACGCCCATGATTTCGCCGTCGTCGGTCCACGCCGTAGTCACGAGTTCGGCCGGGCAAGAGGATTTCTCGATCGCCAGCGAGTGATAGCGGTTGACAGTGAATTGGCTGGGCAGTCCGGCGAAAACGCCTTGGCCGGTGGTGGTGATCGTGCTGGTCTTGCCGTGCATCAGTTGCCGGGCGCGGACGATCTTGCCGCCGAAAGCAACGCCGATGCCTTGATGGCCCAGGCACACGCCCAGGATCGGCAGCTTGCCGGCAAAGTGACGGATCGCCTCGACCGAGATCCCGGCTTCAGCAGGGGAACAGGGACCAGGGGAAACGACCAGCAGATCCGGCTCGCGCCCGGCGATTTCCGCGACGCTGATTTCGTCGTTGCGAAACACCTCCACCTGCGCGCCTAACTCGCCGAAATACTGCACCAGGTTGTAGGTGAAGCTGTCGTAGTTGTCGATCATCAGCAATTTCATGGCTTTGTCCTCCGGCTTCCTGGCGCTCCC
>JANXVP010000444.1 GCA_025351615.1 Ramlibacter sp.
GGAATCTCGGCGATCGCCACTGCGGTGCAGCAGGAGGCGCAAACGCCGCAAGCATGGCTCGAGTCGGGAAGCTGCTTGCCGGCATCTGGCGTTGTGTTCATTCCGGACTGGGCCAAGTGGCTGTGCATGGGATGGTCGTGGCCCTCAAGGCCAGTCGAGCCCTGGTACTCATGATGCCCAATCGGAGCGCCTGAAACATGGGCCGCTGCATGTGCATCGTCAACACCGCAAAAGAGCATGGACGCAGCCGCAAGGCCCTGCAGCGGGACTGCGGCCATCAGCAGGCAAAGTAGAAAAAGACGGATCCGGGACATCAGGACCGAGTTTAGCGAGTCCGGGATTTCCTGACAAAAACGAGGCCGAAAGGCCCTGTAAAAAGTCGTAAGCCCCGGGGAACTTTTGGTGGGTGATGCAGGGTTTGAACCTGCGACCCCTGCCGTGTGAAGGCAGTGCTCTACCGCTGAGCTAATCACCCGATTTTCCTGTTACAGGAACGCCCATAATTATGCCACAGGCTGGGCCAGCCTCCAGAGCGTGCGGCCGCCGCTGGCCTTGTCCAACTGCTTCAAAACATCCTCGTGGGCGGCGCTTTCCTGGTCGCTGGCCAACAGCACGGGCAGCGTGAATTGCGTCAGGTCGACCCGCGTGGCGATGCCGCCCATCGCGTCGTGTGCGCCGACGTCGATCAGCAGCGCGTCCTGGCCGCGCGTGAGGTTGATGTATACGTCCGCGAGCAACTCCGCATCCAGCAGTGCACCGTGCAGTGTGCGGCTGGAATTATCGACGCCGAGCCGGCTGCAAAGCGCGTCCAGGCTGTTGCGTTTGCCGGGATACATTTCCTTGGCCATCGCCAGCGTATCCGTCACGCGGGCGGCGACGGACCTGAACGCCGCGCGGCCGATCAACTCCAGTTCCCGGTCCAGAAAGGCGACGTCGAAGTCCGCGTTATGGATGATGACCTCGGCGCCGTGCAGGTACTCCATCAATTCGTCGGCAACCGCCGCGAACTTCGGTTTGTCTCGCAGGAATTCGTTGCTGATGCCGTGCACCTTGAGCGCATCTTCGTGGCTGTCGCGTTCCGGGTTCAGGTAAAAGTGGCGGTTGTTGCCGGTCAGCTTGCGGGCGACGAGTTCGACGCAGCCGATCTCGATGATGCGGTCGCCGCCTTCCGCGGACAGGCCGGTGGTTTCGGTGTCGAGGACGATCTGGCGCATCGTCGGCATTATGCTTGAGCTCCCAGATACAAGGAGGCACCCGCATGTTTCAACTCACTGGCAAGGTGGCCCTGGTCACCGGCGGCAATGGCGGCATCGGCCTTGCAATGGCCAGGGGACTCGCGCGTGCCGGCGCGACTGTGGTGATCAGCGGCCGGGATGCGGGCAAGTCGGCTGCGGCCGTCGCGGCGCTGGCCGCTGAGGGATTGCAGGCGCAGGCGATCGAAGCCGACGTCACCGACGAAGCCGCCGTGTCACGTCTGTTCGACGCAGTCCTGCAACGACACGGCTCGCTGGACATGCTGGTGAACAACGCGGGCACCAGCGTGCGAAAGCAGCCGCAGGACCTCAGCCTGGCCGAATGGCACACCGTCATCGACACCAACCTCACCAGTGCCTTCCTGTGCGCGCGCGCTGCATATGCACCGATGCGGCAGGCCGGCGCCGGGAAGATCATCAACATCGGTTCCATGCTGTCCATCCTCGGTGCGCCCTATGCGTCGGCCTACGGCGCCAGCAAGGGCGGCGTGGTGCAGTTGACCCGCTCGCTGGCCACGGCCTGGGCCGCCGACAACATCCAGGTCAACGCGGTGCTTCCGGGCTGGATCGATACGGCGCTGACACGCAAAGCGCGCGAGCAGGTGCCAGGGCTGTACGAAAGGGTGTTGGGCCGCACGCCGGCTGCCCGTTGGGGCGAGCCAGCTGATCTGGCCGGAATCGCCGTCTTCCTCGCCAGCAGCGGCTCCGACTTCATCACCGGGACCGCGATTCCGGTCGACGGGGGCTACTCGATTGCGTAGCCAGGCAAGCTGCCTCAGTGATTTTCCTTGGCGTGGTTGATCGAGTACTTCGGGATCTCCACCACCACGTCTTTTTGCGCCAGGATTGCCTGGCATGACAGGCGCGAGTTGGGCTCCAGCCCCCACGCGCGGTCCAGCAGGTCCTCTTCGTTCTCGTCCATCTCGTTGAGCGAGGCAAAGCCTTCGCGCACGACCACATGGCAGGTCGTGCAGGCACAGCTCATGTCGCATGCGTGCTCGATGTTGATGTGGTTTTCCAGCAGCGCCTCGCAGATCGACGTCCCCGTCGACGCCTCGATTTCGGCGCCTGCAGGGCAATACCCCGGGTGCGGCAGGATGCGGATGATGGGCATGTTGTAGTCGTTGTTCTAGAGAGATTCCACGTTCCGGCCGGAGAGCGCTTGCTGGATGCTGTGGTTCATGCGTTCGGCGGCGAAGGCTTCCGTGCCCCCGGCCAGTGCCTGGGTGGCGGCCTCGATCGCAGCGGCGTCCTCGCTGCCGGCCGCGACACCACGCAGCTGGTTCATCAACGCGGCAATGTTCTCGCGCTCGTCAGCGCTGAGCAAGTCGCCATCCGCATCCATCGCGCTGTGCGTGGCAATCAGCATCCGGTCGGCATCGACACGGGCCTGCGCCAGCGCCCTGGCCCGCATGTCCTGCCCGGCGGTCGAAAAACTGTCTTGCAGCATTTTGGCGATCTGCTCGTCCGACAGGCCATACGACGGCTTGACGTCGATGCGCGCTTCGACGCCACTGCCCTGCTCCTTCGCGCTGACGCTCAACAATCCGTCCGCGTCAACGGTGAACGTCACCCGGATCCGCGCCGCGCCGGCTGCCATCGGCGGGATGCCGCGCCAATGCAGTCTGGCCATCCTTGTAGGTCGTAAAGTCCTGCGCCTTGGCCGTGGGAATGGTTTCGTTGCGCGGCACGATGCGTTCCACCAGGCCACCCATGGTTTCGATGCCCAGCGAGAGCGGGATCACATCGAGCAGCAACAGGTCGCCGCCGGGCTCGTTGCCGGCCAGCAGGTTGGCCTGGATCGCCGCGCCCAACGCCACGACTTCATCGGGGTTGAGGTTATTCAACGGAGAGCGCCCAAAAAATTCAGCCACCGCACGCTGCACCTGGGGCATGCGCGTGGACCCGCCCACCATCACCACACCCTTCACTTCGTCTTTCGACAGCTTCGCATCGCGCAAGGCCTTGCGCACAGCGCCCATGGTGCGGGCGGTCAAATCTGCGCTGAGCGCTTCGAAGTCGCTTCGTTCGACGACCAGGTCCGCGGCGCCCTGCTCCAGCTTCAGCGCAACAGGCGTGTGCTGCGACGTGGACAGCGATTCCTTGGCGACTCTCGCCGTCATCGTGATGACCGCCTTGTCCCCGGGCGTCCGCGCCTCCAGGCCGGCACGCTGCAGCATCCATGCGGCCAGTGCCCGGTCGTAATCGTCGCCGCCCAGCGCCGAATCGCCACCGGTCGCAATCACTTCGAACACACCGCGGGTCAGTCGCAGGATCGAGATGTCGAACGTGCCGCCGCCCAGGTCGTACACCGCATAGACGCCCTCGCTGCCGTTGTCCAGTCCATAGGCGATTGCGGCCGCCGTCGGCTCGTTGATCAGCCGAAGCACGTTGATGCCGGCGAGCCTCGCCGCGTCCTTGGTGGCCTGCCGCTGGGCATCGTCGAAGTACGCAGGCACCGTGATCACGGCGCCGTACAGGTCGTCGTCGAAGGAGTCTTCGGCGCGATACCGCAGGGTCGCCAGGATCTCCGCGCTGATCTCGACCGGCGACTTTTCTCCGGCGCGGGTCATGAGCGTCACCATTCCCGAAGCCTCGGAAGCCGCTCCAGCGGGCTCGACGAACTGGTAAGGCAGCTTCTCGCGGTTGCCGATGTCGGCCAGGCCGCGCCCCATGAAGCGCTTCACCGACGCGATCGTGTTGCGCGCGTCATGCGCCTGGGCTGCCTGCGCTTCGTAGCCGATCTCGCGTGCGTCGTTTTCCAGGTAACGCACGACCGACGGAAGGATCGCGCGTCCCTGCGAATCGGGCAGGCACTCGGCCACGCCGTTGCGGACCGCGGCCACCAGCGAGTGGGTGGTGCCGAGGTCGATGCCCACCGCAATCCGCCGCTGGTGCGGGTCGGGCGAATAGCCGGGCTCTGAAATCTGAAGCAATGCCATATCAGCGGGGGCGGTCCATGGATTGGGTGTCGAACTGCTCGAAGCGCGCTTCGACGTCGTCGGCGAAACGCTCGATGAACATCAGCGCCCTGACCTGGCACGCCGCGGCGGGCGCATCGGCAGATGCGTCCAGCTGCGCCTCCATCTGCGCGAGTGTGTCCGAGCGGGCAGCTGTGAGCTGCGTCACCAGGCTGTCAAGGTCGCCTTCGCTGCGGGCATCGTCCAGCGCTTCGCGCCAGGCCATCTGTTCCAGCAGAAAGGCCGAAGGCATCGCTGTATTGGTCTCGGCGTTGATTGGAGCGCCTCTTCGCTCGCACAGGTAGGCTGCGCGCTGCAGTGGATCGCGCAGGCGCCGGTAGGCCTCGTTGACGCGGACCGACCATTGCATCGCAACGCGCTGGGCCGACGGGCCCTGTGCGGCGAACTTGTCCGGGTGCACCTCGCGCTGCAGTTCTTTCCAGCGCTCGTCGATTGCCGCGTTGTCCTGCACGAACTGTTCGGGCAGCCTGAACAGTTCGAAATCGCTGGAATTGAGGTTGAGCTTCATGGCTTGCGTAAAAAAACCGCCGTTGACGAAACCAGGCGGTTTTTGCTGGCGGGACGCGGCTTCAGACCCGGAAGCTCTCGCCGCAACCGCAGCGGTCGCGCTCGTTCGGGTTGTTGAACCTGAAACCTTCGTTGAGCCCCTCGCGCACGAAGTCCAGTTGCGTGCCGTCGATATAAGCCAGGCTTTTCGGATCGATCAGCACCTTCACGCCATGGTCTTCGAACACGACGTCCTCGGGCGCAACTTCATCGACGTATTCGAGTTTGTAGGCAAGGCCAGAGCAGCCGGTGGTCTTGACGCCAAGCCGCACGCCGACGCCCTTGCCGCGCTTGCCGAGGTAGCGGGTCACGTGGCGCGCTGCTGCTTCTGTCAGGGAGATTGCCATTGGTGGACCGGATTCAGTGCGTGTGCTTCTTCTTGTAGTCTTCGACTGCCGCCTTGATGGCGTCTTCCGCCAGGATGGAGCAGTGGATCTTCACCGGCGGCAGCGCCAATTCCTCGGCGATCTGGCTGTTCTTGAGCGCTGCCGCCTGGTCCAGCGTCTTGCCCTTGACCCATTCGGTCACCAGCGAACTGGAGGCGATCGCGGAGCCGCAGCCGTAAGTCTTGAAGCGCGCGTCCTCGATCACGCCCGTCGCCGGGTTGACCTTGATCTGCAGCTTCATCACGTCACCGCAGGCCGGCGCACCGACCATGCCGGTGCCGACGCTCTCGTCGCCCTTGTCGAAGGAGCCGACGTTGCGGGGATTCTCGTAGTGATCAACGACTTTTTCGGAATAGGCCATGGCGATACCTCTTTAAATTCAATGTGCGGTCCACTGGATCGAACTGATGTCGATCCCGTCCTGGTGCATCTCCCACAGCGGGCTCAAATCGCGCAGCTTGGCGACGTTCTGCCGGATGGTGGCGATGGCGTAGTCGATTTCTTCTTCGGTGGTGAAGCGGCCAACAGTCATGCGCAGGCTGCTGTGAGCCAATTCGTCGCTGCGACCGAGTGCCCGCAACACGTACGATGGCTCTAAGCTCGCAGATGTACAAGCCGACCCAGATGACACTGCTAAATCTTTAATTGCCATGATCAGGGACTCGCCTTCAACATAATTAAAGCTAACGTTCAAATTGTGGGGTACCCGGTGTTCCATATCCCCATTCACGTAGACTTCCTCAATCTCTTGCAGCCCCTGTGC
>JANXVP010000497.1 GCA_025351615.1 Ramlibacter sp.
CCCAAGGAACACAGCGACGCATACTGATCCAGCCGCTTTGTTGACACGAGCAGTGACATCAGCACGAACACTCTTTCGCTCCTGGACGAATCGAGCTGCATGCGATGTTTGGGGTATCAACCCGCGGTCGATCATGCTAAAAAAGTTACTCTCGCTCTCTGGCCGGGGATTGCGCTCATAGAAGGCGCCCTGGATCGCCCTCAGATACAGCTCTGCTGCTTCCTCATATCTCCCGAGACTGTGGAAGTGAGTTCCCAGAACGTCGCAGGCCGACAGATCCCCCGCTGCTGCCTTTGAAGTGACATCCGCGAGTTGAGAGGGGGACAGGGTCTGCATGGGGAGGGCTTCCTACGGTCTAACGTTTGACATGAGCGGCAGCCTAAAGCGCGCGAAGCGGGCTTTAGGATGTCCGCTCGATGGAAGGGTTAGCCTCCAGGCGGTGTAGGTGGCCCGGCTTGCGGCAAGTTGGTGACATACATGGGGAGGACGCGCTTGCCTTCCAAAAGCTCAACGGTCATTTCCCGGATTCGGCCCTGCTCGGCTTCCATTCGGCTATGGGCACCCGGCGAGTAGGTGCCATTCTTGATTTGCGTTTTGTTGAAGTCGTAGCCCAAAGCTTTGCCCATCGCGCGAAGCATGTCGACCAGTAGATCGACCCGCCTTGTGCCCCAAGCGCCAGCTTCCATTCCGGTGTTACCCAAGTGATCTAGGTACTGCTGCCACACTTCGAGCACCCTTTTCTCGGCCGGACGCTTGGTAGAAAACTCAAGGTCAATGGAGTTGAGCGCCTCAACATGCGCGGGCGAGAGCGAATACGCCCGCGTGGCCATGAGAGTCTTAAAGATTCTGAGTTTCCTGCTCCGAACTTCGTTTCGGTCGTCCAGATAACGCGTTACCTGTACAGCGATGAGAGGGCTCACTGCCGTTGCAAGAATTATTAGAACTTCTGTAAGCGTCACAAGCGGTCTTTCTGGGGGCTAACGTCGGAGCTGACCGGAAAACAACCCACGCGGCGGAGCCGCAGCCTGCAGTTGTTTTTCCGTGTCGAGCGACTTGTTAGGCAGCATACCGTGCCCCAGCTGCGAAGAACGCCAACAGTGCGCAACCGAGGGCGAGCAACAATGCTCCTGCTGCTCCCACGCCGAGCACGTGTGATCGAAGATAGGGTGACCACCCGCGGAACAAAAGCGCCTCCTCGGGACGCCGCGCGTCGACGTGACAAGTTCGCAGGCGCCCTGCCTTAAGGTCTTCGAACAGTAGCAGTGGCGGTGACCGCGGCCTCATCCATTCAACGTCCAAAGGAAACACACGCCTAGCCTGAAATTGCCCGCCTTCGCTCGCGAAAGCGTAGCGGACTAGAACCATCGCAGTTCGATCTGTGAGCGCCCCAACAACCGCCTGTCCCGTCAGATTGTTCGGAACTAAGTTGACATCGATGACGGTCATCGGAAAGGCCGCATAGTGAGCCGTTCGTTCAATGAACCGTGCTTGCGCAATTGCCACGGTCAGGAGAGTAATGCCGATGAGAACAAGCGTGCCGAAGCAGAACCAAATCTCTGCGTCTATGCCCATTGTTGCTGCCTAACTCAATGTAGCTCGTCCAATATCCTGCAAAGACAGGATATCCGCCCGAATATTGCCATCAGATCGACGTAGGCCGGCTAGGCGCAATGCGAGCCAGCCGTTGCCAGATCTTGTCAAGAACGACATACTGTGTTTATTGACAGCTACGGATTCAGCCATGAAACCCGACCTCCATATTCCACAGCCGCTGCGCCTGCTGGATCAAATGCGTGAGGTGCTGCGGTACAAACACTATAGCTTGCGCACCGAGCAGGCTTACCTTTACTGGGTGCGTTTCTTTGTTCGCTGGCATGGCCGGGGCGGCACGATGCGGCACCCGAAGAGCATGGCCGCAGACGAGGTGCGTGCCTTCCTGACGATGCTTGCGACTGAGCGGAATGTGTCGGTGTCGACCCACAACCAGGCCCTGAGCGCACTGCTGTTTCTGTATCGCGAGGTGCTGGGGATGGATCTTCCTTGGCTGCAGGATCTCAAACGCCCAACCCGTCCCCGGCGAATTCCCTCCGTCCTGACGCAGCCGGAGGTCGTCGCATTGCTCGGCGCGCTGGATGGAGACGTCGCATTGCTCGGCAAGTTGTTGTATGGCACGGGGATGCGTCTGATGGAGGGCCTGCGGCTGCGCGTGAAGGATGTGGATTTCGACCGGCAGGCCATCATGGTCCGTGAGGCCAAGGGCGGCAAAGACAGGGTGGTGATGTTGCCGCGCAGCCTGCTCCCATCGCTCAAGGCGCAGCTCGCGGCCGGCCGTGTCCGCTGGGAGCAAGACCGCCAGCGCGGAGCATCCGGCGTCGCAGTGCCCGACGCCCTGGCACTGAAGTATCCGGATCTGGGGCGGCGGTGGGGATGGTTCTGGGTATTTCCGGCCCCGGCCTTGTCGCTCGATCCCCGCTCGCGCATCGAGAGGCGGCACCATCTGTATGAAGAGCGTCTGCAACGGGCGATCAAGCTGGCCTGCGCGGCTGCCGGCATTTACAAGCAGGTCTCCGTCCACACCTTGCGTCACTCCTTCGCAACGCACCTGCTGCAGGCCGGCACGGACATCCGCACGGTGCAGGAGTTACTGGGCCACAGCGACGTCAGCACGACGATGATCTACACCCATGTGCTGAAAGTCGCCGGCGGCGGCACAACGAGTCCACTCGATGCACTGTCGACAGCGCTGTCCCCGACCGAGTGCCGCGAACCAGAAGCGCTGTATGCCTGACCGCGCTTGCCGCCTCCCGCTACATCCCGATGACTTCCTCGAAGCGCTCGACCGCCGTCTCGCCCGCCTGCTGCTGCAGCGCCCACATCTGCGCATAACGGCCGCCCCGGGCCAGCAACTCGTTGTGGTTGCCGCGCTCCAGGATGCGGCCGGCGTCCAGCACCAGGATCTCGTGCGCATCGACCACGGTCGACAGCCGGTGCGCGATCAACAGCGTGGTCTTGTTCTGCGCCGCGCTTTTTAACTCGGCCTGGATCGCGCGTTCGTTGGCCGAGTCCAGGGCCGACGTGGCTTCGTCGAAAATCAGGATCGGCGGGTTCTTCAGCAACGTGCGCGCGATGGCTACCCGCTGCTTCTCGCCGCCGGAAAGTTTGAGGCCGCGCTCTCCCACCATCGTCTGGTACCCCAACGGCGTCGACACGATGAAGCCGTGAATGCGCGCGGCGCGGGCCGCCTCTTCCACCTCGGCGCGGCTGGCGCCGGTCCGGCCATAGGCGATGTTGTATTCGACGGTGTCGTTGAACAGCACCGTGTCCTGCGGCACGATGCCGATCGCCTGCCGCACGCTGGACTGCGTGACTTCGCGGATGTCCTGGCCGGCGATGGTGATCCGCCCGGTCGGCCATGCGACATTGCCTGGAATGCCGACGTCGTAGAAACGGTAGAGCAGCCGCGCGAGCGTCGACTTGCCCGACCCCGACGGGCCGACCACCGCCACCGTCTTGCCGGCCGGGATTTCGAAGCTGACGTCGTGCAGGATCGGCCGCGACGCCTCGTACGCAAAGTTGACGTGCTCGAAGCGAACGGTCGGTTCGTCCAGGGCGGCGAGCGCCTGCGCTCCCGGCTGGTCGGCGACCTCACGTTCCTTCTCCAGCAGCGCGAACATCTTGTCCAGGTCGGTTAGGCTCTGCTTGATCTCGCGGTACAGCACGCCCAAAAAGTTCAGCGGGATGTACAGCTGGATCATGAAGGCGTTGACCATCACCAGGTCGCCCAGCGTCATGCGGCCCGCGACGACACCCTGCGTTGCGCGCCAGAGCATCAGCACCAGGCCGATGGCGATGATCAGTTGCTGGCCGGTGTTGAGCATCGACAGCGTGGTCTGGCTTTTGAGCCGCGCCTTGCGCAGGCGCTGCAGGCTCTCGTCGTAACGGCTGGCTTCGAAGCCTTCGTTGTTGAAGTACTTGACCGTCTCGTAATTGAGCAGCGAGTCAACGGCCTTGGTGTGCGCGGCGGAATCGAACTCGTTGGCCTGCTTGCGGTACTTGGTGCGCCACTCGGTGATGCTGACGGTGAAGACGATGTAGAACGCCAGCGCGATCAGCGTGATCCAGGCGAACCAGGCGTCGAACTTCACGCCCAGGATCGTCAGCACCAGCACCACTTCGATCAGCGTGGGCACGATGCTGAACAGCGAATACGAGATCAGCGATTCGATCCCGCGCACCCCGCGCTCGATGTCGCGTGTCATGCCGCCGGTCTGCCGCTCCAGGTGGAAGCGCAGGCTGAGCGCGTGCAGGTGCTGAAAGGTTTCCAGCGCGATGCGGCGGGCCGCGCCCTGGGTTGCCTTGGAAAAGATCAGTTCGCGCAGCTCGGTGAACAGGGTCGTCGACAACCGCAGCAGGCCGTAGGCCACCAGCAGACCGAGCGGAACCACCAGCACGGCGGCGGGGTCCCCAGGTTTGAAGGACATCGCGTCCACCAGTATCTTCAGCAGCACCGGCACGCCGACGTTGGCCAGCTTGGCGCCGACCATGAACACCAGGGCTCCCACCACCCGCCACTTGTATTGCCAGAGGTACGGCAGCAGCCGCTGCAGCGTGGCCCAGTCTGATTTGTCGGGACGCGGGCCGGATGCCGGGCTGGCTGGGGGACGACGGGAGGAAGAGGCGGTTTCGCCGGCGCCCCGCATCAGGGACAATCGGAAGTTGACATCATTAGGGGAGATTGTGCCCATGTCCACCGAACCAAGCCCCCACCCCACCGATGCCCGCGGCGCCAGCGTCGCCCTGCCCACCGACAGCGAACTGGTGCTGAAGGTCATTCCCATGCCCGCGGACTGCAACGCCAACGGCGACATTTTCGGCGGCTGGGTGATGGCGCAGGTCGACCTGGCCGGCTCCGTGATTCCGGCCCGCCACACCGGCGGGCGGATGGCCACCGTCGCCGTGAAGGAATTCATCTTCAAGCAGCCGGTGCGGGTGGGCGACATCCTGTCGTTCTATTCGCAGCTCGTTCGTATCGGCCGGACCTCGGTCACGGTGAAGGTGGAGGTTTATGCCGAGCGCTTTCACTCCCAGGGCCAGTACGTGAAGGTGACCGAGGCTTCTGTCACCTACGTAGCCATCGATGCCAACGGCAAGCCGCGGCCGATCATGAGGGATTGAACTTGCCGTGCCGGCCCTCGCCGCCGGCGAAGCGGCCGGCGCCTTCGAAGCCGTCGCCGATCCGGTGTTTGCCGCGCTCCCACTCCTGGTGCAGCGCCTGGGCCAGGGGCAGGTCCCACTGACGGTACGCGCTCATGCGGTCGGCATTCATGGTCGCCTGCGGGAAGGCGCAGAGCTGATTTGCCAGCGCGATGGCCGCCTCTCGCGCCTGTCCCGTCGGAACGACGCGGTTGGCCAGCCCCATCTGCAGGGCCTCGGGCGCCTGCACCTTGCGACCGGTAAGGATCAGGTCCATCGCGTGGCCCGTGCCGACCAGGCGGGGCAGCCGCACGGTGCCGCCATCGATCAGCGGCACGCCGAAGCGGCGGCAGTAGACGCCGAAGAACGCGTCTTCGTCCATCACCCGCATGTCGCACCACAGCGCCAGCTCCATTCCGCCCGCCACCGCCGCGCCACTGACGGCGGCGATGACGGGTTTGGATAGCAGCAGGCGCGACGGGCCCATCGGTCCCAAGGGCGCGACGCCACCTTCCGCTGCCATGGCGCCAGGGTCGAAGTCCAGGTCGACCAGCACGCCCGGGCCGCCGCCCTGCCGCGCCATCTTCGCGGCGGCCTGCAGGTCCCAGCCAGCGCAGAAATGGCCGTTCGCACCGTGAAAAACGGCAACCCGCGCGCTGTCGTCCGCGTCGAAGTCGATGAACGCCTGGTACAGCTCGCGCGCCGTCAGCGCATCGACTGCGTTGCGCACGTCGGCGCGATCCAGCGTCACGACGGTGACCTGCTCCAGCTTTTCGACGCGCACCGCTTTTTCCATGCGCCGATTACACCGCAATCCGCACCAGTCAGGGGCGTGAAAATGGCAGTGCGTGGGGACAACCCTGTACCGGGCGGCGCATTCCCGCAGCTATAACCGTGACGACAACCAACGACCGGGCCCGTCCATTGCTGCAATTCATTCAACTGGTGATCAGCGGCATCGCGCAAGGGTGCATCTACGGGCTAATCGCGCTGGGATTCGTGCTGATCTACAAGGCCACCGAAACCGTCAGCTTCGCCCAAGGCGAGCTGATGATGCTGGGGGCGTTTTGCGGCCTGGCATTGATGTCGCTGTTCGGCTTTTCGTTCTGGCTGGCGGTGCTGGGCGCGATCGTTGCCATGGCGCTGTTCGGCATGCTGCTCGAGCTGGCCGTGATCCGTCCGATCCTCGGCCAGCCCGCCTTCTCGATCGTGATGCTCACCATCGGCATCGGCTATGTGGCGCGCGGCCTGATCACCACCATTCCCGGCATCGGCACCGAAACCCACACCCTGCCTGTGCCGTACAAGGACCAGGTGTGGAGCGCCGGCCCGCTGCTGCTCAACGCCGAGCAGATGGTGGTGATCGGCGCCACCGCCGTGCTGTGCCTGCTGTTGTTCGCAGTGTTCCGCTACAGCAAGGTCGGCATCGCGATGCAGGCCACGTCGCAAAACCAGCTCGCCGCCTACTACATGGGCATTCCGGTGAAGAAGCTCAACACGCTGGTGTGGGGCCTGGCGGCCGCAGTCGCCGCCGTTGCCGGCCTGCTGCTGGCACCGATCACTTTCGTGCACGCGAACATGGGCTTCATCGGACTGAAGGCGTTTCCGGCCGCGGTGGTCGGCGGCTTCGGCAGCCTGCCTGGCGCCATCGTCGGCGGGCTGGTCATCGGCATCGTCGAATCGCTCTCAGGCTTCTACCTGCCCGAAGGTTTCAAGGACACGGCCGCGTACATCGTGGTGTTGGTGATGCTGATGGTCAAACCGAACGGGTTGTTCGGGGAGAAGCTGAGAAAAAAGGTCTAGACCTTGTGTGACAGACCAAGAATTGCGGAGCAATTTTGCTCTGTCACCAACGCCTTGTCCTTCTGATATTTTTCCTGCTGATTAAATATGCGATTCATCTTCAAGACCGACTACGGCCAGGACATCAAGCTGGCGCGCCACGGCGGCCATGTGTTCTGGTATGGCGCGCTCGGGCTGCTGCTGGTCGCCGCGCCCTGGGTCGTTCCGGAATACTGGCTGGCGCAACTGACATTCGTGCTGATCTACGGCATCGTCGGACTCGGCCTGATGCTGCTGGCCGGGTTCACAGGCCTGTTCTCGCTCGGCCATGCAGCCTTCCTGGGAGTCGGCGCCTACACCCAGGCCTACCTCACCAGCCACGCCGTTCCCTTCCCGATCGCGCTGGCCGGTGCAGCCGCGCTGTCGGCAGTGGTCGGGGTTGTGGTCGGCCTGCCGGCACTGCGGGTGAAGGGCATCTACCTCGGTATAGCGACCTTGTCCTTCGGCTTCATCGTCGAGGAAGTTTTCGCACGCTGGGAAAGCGTCACCGGCGGCAACGCCGGCAAACGCGTGGCGGCGCCGGAGCTGTTCGGCTGGTCGCTGGGCTCCGGCGGCGCCTTCTATTTTTTGTGCCTGGCGATCGCGGTGGTCGCGACACTGGCTATTCTCAACTTGTTGCGCTCGCCGACTGGCCGCGCCTTCGTCGCCATCCGCGACTCCGAAATCTCGGCGCAGAGCATGGGCATCCACCTCGCGCGTTACAAGACGCTGTCGTTCGCCCTGTCGGCGGCGCTGGCCGGCATCGGCGGCGCGCTTTACGCGCACAAGCTGCAGTTCATTTCGCCCGACCAGTTCAACATCCTGCAATCGATCGACCTGTTGCTGATGATCGTGGTCGGCGGCCTGGGCTCGGTGCACGGCGCATTTCTGGGCGCCATCTTCCTGATCTCGATGCCGCAACTGATCTCGCTGACCAAGGACCATCTGCCCCCGGTGATCGGACAGGCGCCCGGGCTGCAGTCCGTGGTGTATGGCGCGGTGCTGATCGCCTTCGTGCTGTTCGAGCCGCTTGGCATCTACGGCCGCTGGCTGAAGATCCGCACCTGGTTTCAGCTGTTTCCGTTCTACCGCAAGGGCCTGTTCAAGCGGCAGAAGAGTTTCACCAGATCGGACAGGTTGAGATGAGCGCGCCGTTCCCTCGCCAGGCCCCGGACGAACCGGGAGCCGTTCTGCTGTCGGCCAAAAACCTCAGCGTTCGTTTCGGCGGCGTGCTGGCCGTCAACAACGTCAGCTTCGACGTCAAGCGCGGCGAGGTATTCACGCTGATCGGCCCCAACGGCGCGGGCAAGACGACGGTCTTCAACCTGATCAGCCGCATCTACACGCCGACCGCGGGCAGCATCGAATTCGCCGGCCAGGTCCTGACCGACCAGCCGCCGCACAGGATCGCCTCGCTCGGCATCGCGCGCACCTTCCAGAACATCGAACTGTTCGAGCACGCCACGGTGCTGCACAACCTGTTGATCGGCCGGCATACCCACAGCCGCAGCGGCATCTGGAGCGAGATGCTCTTCACCGGCAAGGTGCGCCGGGCCGAACTCGCGGCCCGCGAAAAGGTGGAGCGCATCATCGAGCTGCTGGACCTGCAGCACCACCGGGATGCGATGGTGGCAGGCCTGCCGTATGGCGTGCGCAAGGTGGTGGAGATGGCGCGGGCGCTGTGCACCGAGCCCAGGCTGCTGCTGCTGGACGAACCGTCGTCGGGCCTGAACGTGGAAGAGACCGACGACATGGCGTTCTGGATCCAGGACATCCGGCATGAACTGGGCATCACCGTGCTGATGGTGGAACACGACATGAGCCTGGTCTCCAAGGTGTCGGATCGGGTGCTGGCGATGAATCAGGGCGAAGTGCTGACGACCGGCACGCCGCGCGAGGTGCAGAACGATCCCGGCGTGATCGAGGCCTATCTCGGCTCCGTCGAAGACGTGGCGTCACTGCGCCGGGAGGCCGGCTTATGACCGTGCCCATCACCGACCAGCCGGTCCTTAAACTGATGAACGTCGAGTCCGCCTACGGGCCGGTCAAGGCGATCCGCGGGGTCAGCCTGCAGGTGCGGCGCGGTGAAATCGCGACGGTGCTCGGCTCCAACGGCGCCGGCAAGAGCACGATCCTGAAAACGATCTCCGGCATCATCGACCCGCGCAAGGGAAGCATCGAATTCAAGGGCAGTCCGATCACCGCGCGAGACCCGGCCTTCATCGTGCAGCAAGGCCTGTCGCACGTGCCAGAGGGACGCGAAGTTTTTGCGCTGCTCAGCGTGCGCGACAACCTGGCGATGGGCGCCTACACCCGAAGCGACCGCGATGGCGCGGCCCGGGACATGGAAACCGTCTTCGGCTACTTTCCGATCTTGCGCGAGCGCGCCACGCAGCACGCAGGGCTGCTGTCTGGCGGCCAGCAGCAGATGTTGGCAATCTCGCGCGCGCTGATGGCGGCGCCCGACCTGATCCTGCTGGACGAGCCGAGCCTGGGACTGTCGCCCAAGCTGACCCGCGAGATCTTCGAGATCGTGGTGCGAATCAATCGCGAGCGCGGCACCACCATCCTGCTGGTGGAGCAGAACGCCAACATGGCGCTCAACGCCGCGGACTACGGATATGTCCTGGAAAATGGACGCATCGTGATGGAAGACACCTGCGCCAGGCTGCGTGACAAGGACGACATCAAGGAGTTCTATCTCGGCATGAAGGAAGCCGGCGTGCGCGGCGAGCGGCGCTGGAAGAAGAAGAAGAACTGGCGATGAACGACGACTCTGACAGCCCATGAGCAACCTCTGGAACCTTTCCGGCCTCCAGCCCGAGACGCGCATCGTCCTCGAGGGCGAAACCATTCCGGCAATGTTCTGGAACGGCGTCGCCAAGCGCGGCGAGCAGGTCTGGATGCGGCAGAAGCAGCTGGGCATCTGGCGCGCCTGGAGCTGGACGCAGACCGGCAACGCGGTGCGCGAGGCTGCGGGAGGCCTGCTGGCGCTGGGCTTCCAGCCCGGCGATACCGCCTCCATCCTGTCCAACACCGTGATCGAATGGGTGCTGGCGGACATCGCGGTCCTGTCTTGCGGCGGCGTCTCCAACGGCATCTATCCGACCGACGCGGCGTCGCAGGTGCATTACCTGTGCGAGGACTCCGTCACCAGCATCCTGTTCGTAGAAGACGACGAGCAGCTCGACAAGGCGCTCGAAGTCCGCCCGCAATTGCCCGGCCTGAAGAAGATCGTCGTCTTCGACATGGAAGGCCTGCGCGACCTCGACGACGCGGACGTGATCAGCTTCGACCGCTTGCGCGAGTTGGGGCGCGAGTACAACGCCGCACATCGCGAGGCGGTGATGGAGCGAGTCCGCGCCTGCCGGCCGCAGGACCTGGCGATCCTGGTCTACACCTCCGGCACCACCGGCAAGCCCAAGGGTGCGATGCACAGCCACAAGGGCCTGGTCTACACCGTCCATGGCTACAACACGCTGGTGGCGCAGGACGAGCGCGACGAGCGCATGTGCTTCCTGCCGCTGTGCCACATCGCGGAGCGCATGGGCGGCGAGTACCACGCGCTCTACACCGGCGCCATCCTCAACTTCGTCGAGAATCCGGAAACGGTCCCTGAGAACGTGCGCGAGATTTCGCCCACGGTCTTCACCGCCGTGCCGCGCGTCTGGGAGAAGTTCTATTCCGGCGTGATGATCGCGCTGAAGGAATCCAGTCCGCTGCAGCAAGCCGCCTACGGCTGGGGCATCGGCGTCGGTACGCAGATCGCCGCCCAGGTGCTGGCCGGCGAAGCCGTCGGCAGTTTCCTGAAGTTCAAGTTCACGCTGGCGCGCTGGATCGCACTGAACAACGTGCGCAAGATGATCGGCATCCACCGCTCGCGTTTCCTGGTCACCGGCGCCGCGCCGATCTCGCCCGATCTGGTGAAGTGGTACCTGGCGCTGGGCGTCCCGATGCTCGAGGTCTGGGGCATGACGGAGTCGTGCGGAGCCGCAACGGGCGTGCCAGCGACGCGCATGAAACCCGGCTCGATCGGCCCAGCCGCCTCTTACAACGAAGTGAGGCTCGACCCGGCCACCGGCGAGATCCTGGTGCGCGGCGGCAATGTCTTCATGGGTTACCTGAACCTGCCGGAAAAGACTGCCGAGACCATCGATGCCGACGGCTGGCTGCACACCGGCGACGTCGGGCTGATGGACGATGAAGGGTTCTTCCGCATCACCGACCGGATGAAAGACATCATCATCACGGCGGGCGGCAAGAACATCACGCCCAGCGAGCTGGAGAACGAGCTCAAATTCTCGCCCTACATCACCGACGCGGTGGTGACCGGCGACAAGCGGCCCTACCTGACGGTGATCGTGATGATCGACCAGGAGAACGTCGAGAAGTTCGCGCAGGACAACGACGTGCCGTTCGGCAACTACGCCAGCCTGACGCGCGCGGCCGAAGTGCAGGCGCTGATCCAGGCCGACCTCGACCGCGTGAACAAGAAGTTCGCGCGTGTCGAGCAGATCAAGAAGTTCTGGCTGCTCGACATGCAGCTCAGTGCCGAAGACGAGGAACTCACGCCCACGCTCAAGCTCAAGCGCAAGCTCGTCGAGAAGAAATACGCCACGCAGGTCGAGGCCATGTACCGCTGACCGCACTTTCCACCACCTCAACGGAGACCCGCCATGAAACCCGTGCTGACCCCCATCACCACTCTGCTGGCCACCCTGCTGGCTGCAATCGCCGGCACCGCCTTCGCCGCCGAACAACAAGGCGTGAGCAAGACCGAGATCGTCATCGGTTCGATCCAGGACCTGTCGGGCCCGCTCGCCGGCTTCGGCAAGCAGATCAGGAACGGCATGCTGCTGCGCGTGGACGAAATCAACGAGCAGGGCGGCGTGAACGGCCGCAAGCTCAAGCTGCTGATCGAGGACTCGGGTTACGACCCGAAGAAGGCGGTGCTCGCAGCGCAGAAGCTCGTCAACCAGGACAAGATCTTCATCATGGCCGGCCACCTGGGCACGGCCCAGAACAACGCGGCCATGCCGGTGCAGTTCGAGAAGAACATCATCAACTTCTACCCGGTGACGGCGGCCCGCGAGATGTACGAGCCGTTCAACCGCCTCAAGTACGCTTTCGCCGCCACCTACTTCGACCAGATGCGCGGCGCGGTGCCGAAAATGGTCAAGGAAAAGGCGGCGAAGAAGGTCTGCACGATCTACCAAGACGACGAGTTCGGGCTCGAAGTGGTGCGCGGCGCCGAGGCGGGGCTGAAGACGATGGGCGTGGAGTTCACTGAAAAGACGAGCTACAAACGCGGCGCGACCGACTTCTCTTCCCAGGTGGCGCGCATGAAGGCGGCGGGCTGCGACTTCGTGGTGCTGGGCACCATC
>JANXVP010000527.1 GCA_025351615.1 Ramlibacter sp.
CGCGGCTCCCAGGCCAGTTTGGCGACGGTGTGCTTGTTCTTCAGGCCCGTCTCGAGATCGGGCGGATGGGCCAGCGCGAACGCAACCAATTTGGGATCGAAGAAGGTATTGCGCGCCGCGGTCTCAGGAGACCACAGGAAGACGTCGCCGGGGCGGGCTTCGGCAATGCGGACGCCCGCCGAGCCGATCAGCACCATGGCCTCGAACCGCGCCGGCTGGCGAATGGCCATTTCCATGGCCAGCCAGCCACCAATGGAGCTGCCAACCACACGCACCTTCGGCAGCTCCAGCTGGTCCAGCAGGTCGAGATAGAAGTAAGCGAGATCCTGGATGTTGTCCAGCCACTGCGGTTCATCCGACAGTCCGAAACCCGGATGCTCCGGTACCAGCACGTCGTATTTTCCAGCCAGCATTTCCATGAACGGCTGGATGCTGGCGACGCCATTCGCGCCGTGCAGGTACAGCAGGGGCAGGCCTTTGCCGCCTCGGCGCAAGCGGATCTGGCAACCATCGACCGTCATCATGGATTCAGTGAACATGCGGTTTCTCCTCGCGGTGACTCATTGAAAATGCCCTGTCGGGCACCGCCGACCAAAATTGAACGTGCCTACAATGCAGTTTCGGTTCCGCTACGCCATGGCTCCCGACCTCAATCCCGACAGCGCCCTTGGCGAGTTTCCTGGCCACATGATCCGGCGGCTGCAACAGATCGTGGTGGCGCGCTATGCAGCGGAAACCGAGCCCTACGGGGTGACGCCATTGCAGTGGGCCGCACTGCGCGCGGCGCAGGCCAAGCCCGGGCTGGACCAGAGCACACTGGCCCGCGACATCGTGCTGGACACCTCCACGGTTGCGGGCGTCATCGACCGGCTGGAAGCGCGGGGCCTGATCACGCGCAAGCCCTCGCTGCATGACCGACGGGTGCGCACGCTGTACATCACCGAAGAGGGCGCCACGCTGTTGGCCCAGGTGAGCCCCGTGGTGGTGGACGTGCAGCACTGGCTGATGTCGCCACTGACGCCGCAGGAGCGCGAGCAGTTCTGGCACGCGCTGCGCAAACTGGTCGATCGCGGCGGGTCGCCCAAGGGCCCCGCAGGCTAAACGGCGCAGCGTGACCATCGGTCAGGCCACGGAGAGCTCACGGGCGCGGGCCTTCATCAAGGCGAATTCGGCGACCTGCCGTCCCACCAATTGCAACTGCAGCAAGGCGGTGGCGTCGGTGCATGCGCCCAGTTCGTCGAACATGGGCTGCGAGGTGTTGAGCGTCGCCGCCATCGGCGTGGGCCAGCCGCGCAGGGCGTGGACAATGCCGCGCAGAGTCGCGACCACCTGGCTGGCACCCTGCCAGCCCGCTCCACATCCGATCACGCCCACGGGACAGCCATCGAGGTAGATGCGCCCGTCCTTGCTGAGGTCCTCGGTGTAGTCGAGCGCGTTCTTGACCAGGCCGGAGACGGTGCCGTGATAGGAAGGGGAGGAGATGATGACGCCGTCGCAGCGGCGGAACAGGGCGACCAGGTGTTGCGCGGCGTCGCTCCGAAAATTCAGATGCGGCGTGAACATCGGCAGGTCCAGGCCAGCCCCGGTGACGAGGGCTATGCTGACACCGCAGGCTTCGGCAGCCTTCAGGCTGATTCGCAAGGCTTTCTCGGAGGAGGAGTTCGGCCGGGCTGCGCCGCCGATTCCAAGAATGAGGGACTTGCATTCCGGGTCCATGGGGTTTCCTTTGCTGCCGCGGGCAATGGCTGGACGCAACTCGTGGCTGCTGAGTTTGTTTGCGTTCTGATATTCAGCATGCGTACGAATATCAGTATGTCAGGATCGGCCGGAAAGGTGACCTATGGTTTTCCCGGCAAACCGGTGACTGCGAATCCGGGCTGACAGGAAAGAGGGAGCGAGGAAGCGAAAGACGCCGTGCGCCGGGACGTTCAGCGAGACGCTGAAACCCCGTCCAGCGCCGCCACCCGCTGGTCCGCCGCCATCACCTGCACCGCGGCCAGATAAGTCGGCCGCATTTCGGCTCTGAGCATGGGGCGGATGCCTATGCCCGGCAACGGATCGATGACGGTGCCGCCGGTTATACGCAAGGTGCCGCGGGCTGAGCGCTCGAAGCGCAGGCCGACCAGCACCACCGCGTGGCCGCGCGCGCCGACCAGCAGCGGACGGCCGGCGGCCAGTTCGGCAAGCACCTGTTCCCTGGAAACCTGGTACTGCCTGGCCAGTGCGTCGGACGCTAACGCCCTGGCCTGAAATGGTTTGTCGTCCCGGTCGGTCCACTGCCTCGACATCGCGTGGGTCATGGCCTGGCCCGACGGGGCGGGCAAGTTGGCAGCGACACCATAGCCGTCCTCGACGATCGCCTGCTGCGCCACGTGGAAGCCGTGGTGCGCGAAGATCATCGAGATGGCCGCCGCCCAGCACCATTGGGGCTGCTCCTGCACCACTGCCAGCTGCGGCAGGCTGGCTACGGGCAGTCCGGCACGGCACTGGCTGACGCCATTGGCATCAGGGCTGGTGCACAGTTCTTCGGCCTGCACGGGCGAGGCCAAGAAAAGCATCGCTGCGGCCGCCAGCGTCGAAAGGAGGGTTTGAGGGCGCAAGCGGCAAAACATGGCCCCGATCGTGAACTTTTTCCGATTTTTCGGGTGTTACCAATAGCTTCAGGCGCATGAGGATATTCCCTATTCAGGGGAGGTCAATGTCGTGTAGCAACCATGGGGACAGTTTGCGGACAACTCGGCAGTTATCCACAGAAGGGGCCGGCGCGGCAAAGTTGTTCATGTCGGCGCGACAGCACCGAAGCAGGGGTGCGCACAGTCTTGCCCTGGCGTTAAGTCCTTGGCACGCCACGGAAAAAGCCGGTTGTCCACCGATGCGGGCCGCCCTTATCTACTACTACTAATTTAAATAAGAAGATTTGAAGAGAGAACAAAACCAAAGCCTGCCAGCCATCGACCGCCTGGATCCCGGTGAATTCGGAGCCTCATCGAAGGATTCGAGGCCCATAATCGGCGCACACAAAAACGGGGAACGGTCGCATGGCCATACTGATCCTGGGTCTGGTCCTTTTCCTCGGGGTGCACTCCACGCGCATCGTTGCTGACGGTTGGCGCACCACCACCATTGCCCGCATCGGCACCACGCCCTGGAAGGGCCTCTACGCCCTTGCATCCATTGCCGGCTTCGTGCTGCTCGTCTGGGGTTTCGCCCTGGCGCGGCGGCAGCCGGTTTTTCTGTGGGAATCGCCGATGGCACTGCGGCACCTGGCCGGCGCCCTGATGGTGGTGGCCTTTATCCTGCTGGTGGCCGCCTATGTGCCGCGCAACGCGATCAAAGCCAGGGTGCACCACCCGATGGTGCTGGCCGTCAAGGTCTGGGCTGTGGCCCACCTGCTGGCCAATGGCAACCTGGCCGACGTGCTGCTGTTCGGATCGTTCCTGGTCTGGGCGGTGTTCAGCTTCCGGGCCGCCAGGGCGCGCGACCGTGCAGCGGCCACGGTGTATCCGCCCGGCACGGCATCGGGGACGGCGATCACCGTAGGAGTGGGCAGCGCGGTGTGGGTGGCATTCGCTTTCTGGGCCCACGGCCTGCTGTTCGGCGTGCGGCCGTTTGGTTAATGGCGGCGATGCAAGTCCATGTCCTGCGTCTGTTGCCCGGTGACGACCTGCGGGTCTCGCTCGAATCCGCATTCGCGTCGATCTCGAAAGAGCACGGCATCGAGGCGGCGTGCATCGTGTCCGCGGTCGGCAGTTTGTCGCGTGCGGTGCTGCGCTATGCCGATAAGCCGGTGGGCACTGACATCAACGCGTCGCTCGAACTGCTGATGCTTTCGGGCACGCTCAGCGCGAATGGCGCGCACGTGCACGCCAGCGTGGCCGACGAGCACGGTGAGGTGAAAGGCGGCCACCTGATGCCTGGCTGCATCGTCAGCACCTCGGTCGAAGTGGTGATTGCGCTGCTGCCCGGCTGGCAGTTCCGGCGAGAGCTGGACGCAGCGACCGGGTTCAACGAATTGACGCCTCGGCCACGGTAAGCCCCCCGCGAGTGACCACCGTCGCCGTCATCGACTTCGAGACCACCGGCCTGTCGCCGCAGATGGGCGATCGCGCGACCGAGATCGCCATCGTCATGCTCGAAGGCGACCAGGTGGTGGACCGCTACCAGAGCCTGATGAATGCGGGAGTGCGGATTTCGTCGTTCATCGAGGCCTACACCGGCATCAGCAACGCGATGATCGGCGCGGCGCCCACAGCGTCGCAAGTGATGGCGGAGGCCAGTCGCTTCGTCGCCGGACGGCCGATGGCGGCGCACAACGCGTCGTTCGACCGGCGCTTCTGGATGGCGGAACTCGCGCGGATCGGACAGCCAGCGACGCAAGCTTTTGCCTGCACGCTGCTGCTGTCACGCCGGCTTTATCCGCAGGCGCCCAATTACCGGCTCGGTTCGCTGGCGGCATTTCATGCGCTGCCGACGTCAGGCCGGGCCCACCGCGCGATGGCCGACGCTGAAGTCGCTGCAGCCCTGCTGGGCCGCCTTCGCAGCGACTTGCGAAGCCAGTTCAATGTGCCAGACCCGCGCCATGCGCTGCTCATGAAACTGCAGGCCTGCACCCGCAAGGCCTTGTCCAAGGCGATCGAAAAGCACCTGGCGCAAGCCTGAGTCTTTGTTGTCCGCGGCCGGCTTGCTACAGTGGCGTCATGACCCGAAATCTCCTGACCTATGCCGCAGCCTTCATCGCGTTGGCGCTTCTCGACTTTCTCTGGCTGGGGGTGATTGCCCGCAGCTGGTACCGGGACGGGATCGGCCACTTGATGGCGTCGACGCCGAGCTGGGGCGCGGCGGCGGCGTTCTACCTGCTGTACCCGATCGGGCTGCTGATCTTTGCCGTGCTGCCATCCAATGGCGACGCCCTTCGTGCGTTGACGCTGGGCGCGCTGTTCGGCCTGTTTTGCTACGGCACCTACGACCTCACCGGCCTGGCGGTGCTGCGTGACTGGCCGCTGCCGCTCACGTTGATCGATATTGCCTGGGGCGGTGTGGTCAGCGCGGCCGGCGCTTCGGCCGGTGCCTGGGTGCAGCGCTGGCTGGCTGCCTAGAGGCTGTCAGGACAGGATGCCGATGCGGCGCGTGAACAGTTCCTTGTCCAGCGTCGCCAGCATCTTGGCCCAGCCGCTCTTGGCCTGCTCTTCGAACTGGCGCGCGTAGCGGCTGTCGCCCATGTCGTGCGTCAGCGTGAGTTCGCAGGAGCCGACGCCATGGGCAACGATGTCGATCGCGACCCGCGACGGCTGGTCGGTGTAGGGCGGCACGCTGAAGTCGAACACCAGCCGGCGCGGCCTGTCGATTTCGACGTAGGTGCCGCGGTGTTCAGCGTCGAACACACTTTCTTCGCCATCCGAATTGGGCCGCCGGTCCGTCACCGTGAAGTTGCCACCGACCTCCGGCTCGATCTCGCAGCGCAGGATGTTGCCGGTGCGGGTGGCAAAGAAGAAGCGGCCGGCCAGCGACGGGGCCAGCCAGGCATCGAAAACCCTTTCCGCTGGAGCGGTATAGCGGTGCGTGACCTGGACGACGAGAGGAGCGCTCATGGTCTGGTTATCTCCGGCGCGGCTCCCGCTGTCAAGTACAGGGCCGTCATTTGGCATCGGGAAGCTCGATTTTGACCTCGAGCACTTCGGCGCCGTCCTACACACTCTGTTGCCGATTGAGGCGTGGGCCAGGTGCTGGAAGGCGCAGACTACTTGAGTAACCGTTACACGGGAGATCGCCATGCGCTTCAATCACCGTTCATGGATTCATTGGTTCGCCGTCGCGCTCGTGCTGGCGCTGGGGCTGTTCACGTTCAATCACGCGCGTGGCCAGAGCGCCGGCGCCGCGGCGGCGTTCGAGGGCCGACCCTCACTGGCAGGTGCGCAAGGTGGCCTGGGCGCGCAAAGTGGCATGGCCCAGGGCGGCATCGGCGTGCAGGGCAACGAGGCGGCGCAGCGCCAGCTCAAGCTGCGCAAGCCGACCGGGCTGGACAGCGTGCCGTTACCCGGCGCCGTACAGTCCGATGGGACAGTGGGTGCGCGCTCGGACGTTACGCTGGTGCCCCGCAAGGACTCGGTGGCCCGCGACACGCGAAGCCCGGCGCAGAAGGCCAGAAAGGCTGTCAAGCGGACCCTGCAGCGTTCACGCACGGGAGTCGGTGTGATCGACGCCAACGGAAGTACCGCGAAGTGAATGCAACTACAGTCACCCATGCAAGACAAAAAACTGAGTGACGTGGTCCGCGCCTATTTCGACGCCTACGAAAGCGAGAACCGGGTCGTCGCCGAGGAGCTGCTGGCGGATGGTTTCACATTCACCAGTCCCAATGACGACGCCATCGACCGCGCCACCTACTTCGAGCGCTGCTGGCCACAAGGCGATGCCGCACGCGACCAGAAGATCGAGAAGATCCTGGTCGACGGCAACAAGGCTTTCGTGACCTACTCCTGCACCATTGGCAACGGCAGGAGCTTTCGCAACACCGAGTTCTTCACCTTCAGCGGCGAGCGCATCGCCAGCGTGGACGTGTACTTCGGCGCGGCCTACCAGAATGGCGTGATCGTCTGAGGCCGGCTCGCGGCCGGAGTCTCGCGTCTTTTAATGTCCGTCTCGTGCGCCGAAAACGCTGCGGTATGCCTCGAGCAGGAAGTCGTCGTCCGGATGCGGCATGTGATGGCTGGCGCCGGCCGGTCCGGGGCCGAATTCCAGCTTGTCTGACACGGGCGTCCAGCGCGCGCTTCGTTCCGGTGTGAGGATCGCCCAGCGTTGCTGCGCGAAGCGGCGCACGAACCACGGTGCCGCCGCCTCGACGATGTGATGGCTGGGTTCGAACCAGGCGAGGTTCAGCGGCTGGCTGGTGTCGTTGCCGCCAGTCACCGGCCGCAGGCGCAGGAAAGCCTTGATCTTGTGCAGGTCGCGCCGCACCGCCTGGCCCATCTGTTGCGCCGCGAGCATGTCGGCGTCGATCGGGTCGCCGCGCAGGCCGGGCTCGTGAACCAGTCGCCAAAGCAGCCTGTACAGCAACGCGAAACGCTTCGGGTCCCGGTGCAGCACCACGATCTCGCACAAGCGCAGGAACGATGCCGGCACAATCGCCATCGCCGCGCGCGGCACGTGGCGCGAGCCCCGGGCATCGGAGGGAATCACCTCGGCGAACTGGTCGCTGTTGTGCGCGGTCAGCCAGTCCACTTGCTCTGGCGGCACCTGGTGCGCAAGCAGCGAGCGCGCCTCCTCGCGAAAGCCTGCCAAGTCGGTTTCACTGGCGAGGCGGGCTTGCATGTCAGGGCGCCTTCACGGCAGTGGCCATGGGCGACGCGTGCCGGTGCTGGAGTTCGAACAGCAGGTACATCGCGCCGGCCACCAGCATCGGAACGATGTAATAGATCGCGCGGTACCCCAGCAAGGCCGCCAGCAAGCGGCCTTCTGACACGCGATGCGAAAGCAGGCCGACGAAGATGAATTCGTAGACGCCCAGCCCACCGGGCACGTGGGCAAAGACGCCTGCGATGGCGCCCATCAGCAGCACGGTGAGCACGTCGGTGTAGGCGACGGCGCGCTGCAGCAGGACGTAGACCACCCCTGCCATCAACATCCAGTTGGCGCAGGAGATGCCCATCTGCAGGATCGCCATGCGCCACGGAGGCAGGTACAGCTCGTGCCCGCGCACTTCCCAGCGGCGGTCTCCCATGCGGACACAGGCGACAATGTAGGCACCGGAAATCGCAACCAGCACCAGTCCCACCCACTGCAAACCGTAGGTGCCCATGTGCCATGACGGTGGCAATTGCAGCGGATGAAAAATGAACAGCAGGCCTGCCAGCAGTTTGTAGCCGAGCCAGTTGGTGAGCATGCTCATCGACACGATCCGGGCGATCACGCCGTTGGCCAGGCCGGCCTGCTTGTAGAGCCGATAGCGGAAGCCGACGCCCCCCACGATGGAGCCAAGGGTGAGGTTGAAGGCATAGCTGATGAAGTTGATCGCCATCACCGTGCGGGTGCGCAGCTTGTGCCCGGTGTAGCGGCGCCCCAGCAGGTCGAAGCAGCTGTACAGCAGGTGGCTGGCGGCGGCCAGGGCAACTGCGATCATCAGAGCCGGCCGGGGTGTTTCCCGGACCGAGGACCAGACCTCTTCCCAGTCCACGTGCTCGCCGTAGCGCCACAGCAGAGCGGCCACTGCGGCGAAAAAAACCAGCGTGAAGATGCGCCTGGCCCAGGTCCACCACGGGCGGGCGCTCAACTTGCTGCGCGTTGCGCCGGCTTCCCGCCGCTGCGGCGGGAGTTCGCGAGGGTCCGCCCTCAGGGCACGCGAGGTCATGGGGCCTGCTTCGTTTGGTGCGCTGTTGAGGCCATGGGCGCCAGCGTCGCCGGATGCAGGCGCGGCACGTGTCGCGGCAGCCACGACGCCCAACCCGGGTAGCGGCGGATGAAGTGGAACACGAAGAAGCTGCGCACCAGCTTCCAGCCGCTCAGCTCGCCGAGCTCTTGGCGTTCCACCTGTCGGCAGCTGTCGCGCATCATCTGCTCGAGGCGGCCGGACAGCTGCTCGTTGAAACCGCGATCGCGGATGATCACGTTCGATTCCAGGTTGAGCGTGAGGCTGAGCGGATCGAGATTGCTGGAGCCCACCGTCGCCCATTTGTCATCGGCCACCGCGACCTTGCCGTGCAGCGGCCGGTCGGTGTATTCGAAGATCTTGACGCCGCCCTTGATCAGGTTGTGGTACAGCATGCTGGCCGCGATTTTCACGATCGGCATGTCGGGCTGCCCCTGAAGAATCAGACTCACGTCGACCCCGCGCCGCACCGCCTTGCGCATTTCCTTGATCAGCTTGTAGCCGGGAAAGAAGTAGGCGTTGGCGATGATGACCCGGTGCCGCGCCGAGCGGAGCGCAATCCTGTAATGGCGCTCGATGTCGTCCAGGTGGTCGCCGTTGTCGCGTGTCACAAAGAGCCCTTCGGCGGATCCGGCCGGTGGCAGTTCCTGGGCAGAGCTGCGCAGGTGCTTGCGGTTGCGCCACCACTGCCGGTGCCGCTGATGACGATGACCATTGGCCAGTGCCCCATGGGTGAATCGGTGGATGTCGGCCACCAATGGACCGTGGATCTCGACCGCATAGTCCTGCTTGCCCTCGGGTCCGTCTTCAGCCAGGTGGTCGGCGGAATAATTGATGCCGCCGACGAAGGCGGTCTCACCGTCGACGACCACGATCTTGCGGTGCATGCGGCGCAGCATGTTGACGCTGCGGCCCAACAGGCGGGTGTTGGGATCGAACACGTGCATCCGGACACCGGCCTCGGTGAGCGTGGCGATGAACTGCTCGGACAGGTCCGGCGAGCCCCAGCCGTCGATCGTCACGTCGACCTGCACGCCGCGACGGGCGGCCGCGATCAGCACCTCGTGCAGGTGCAGTCCGACCTTGTCTTCGAACAGGATGAACGTTTCCAGCACCACCTCTTGCTTGGCGCCGGCGATGCACTCGAACACGCGCGGGTAGAACTCCTCGCCGTTTTCCAGCAGGCGAAAGTCGTTGCCGGGGATCCATTTGCCGCTCATGGAGGTTTCTGCCTTTGGCTACAAGTGGATTTCAGCGACCAGTGGTGCGTGGTCGGACAGGTGCGACCACGGCTTGCGCGGCAG
>JANXVP010000313.1 GCA_025351615.1 Ramlibacter sp.
GTCGACTACCTTGAGGGTGGCGGGGTCGATCACCGTGACCGTGTTGTCGGACCGGTTCGGCACGTAGACGCGGTCCAGCGCCCCGGCGGTGGCGGGCGACATGCGGCCGGCTGCGATCTCGCTGTACAGGTTGTTCCGGTCCGGGACGGGCGGCATCCCGGGCACGATGGCCAGCGAGGACGTCAGCGAGGACGTCAGCGCCAGTTTCTGGGCGCCGGCTGGCTGGAACGTGGCAGCGAGCGCAAGCGCCACTGCGGGAGCAGAAAAGTAACGGAATCTGAAATGCATGGGGTTCGAAATCCTTGATTGATCGCTGGTCAGCGTTGCCTGACAGCTTGCCGGATGGCTTCGACGGTCTGCTCCACCGTCATGTCGATTCCGATTTTGCCGAGCGCTGCGCTGGCGCGGGACGGATCGCCGACGATGCCGGTTGCTGCCTCTGCGCCGGGCTGCATGCGATCGGACCGCACCCGGGTCGGGTCGACCGCCAGCATCAGGGACGTGTCCGCCGCGCCGCCGTGAACGCCGATCTGCGCGTCGGTGAGGCCCCTGGACCGCAGCACCTGGTTGAAGCCATCGCTGGCGGCACGGTAGTAGGCAGCCACGAAATGGACGCGTGCGCGGGACGGCGCCCACTCGCGATTCAGACGCTGCGCCACCTGCTGGAGCTGGCCCTGGTAGCCACCGTGGTCGCCGATCAGCACGATGTCGAGAAAACCGTGCTGCCTGAAGCTGCGAGCCGCGCCCGTCAGGATCGCGGCAAAGGCGTCCTCCGGCACCGAAATCGTGCCTGGAAAGCGCATGTGGCCGGAAGGTGGCGAGACCCGTCCTTCGGGCACGTAGCTGATCACCGGCGCAACCAGCGCGTTGCCGAGCTGACCCGCGATCCGGTCGGCCAGCGCCACAACGCGGACGTTGTGCTTGCCCAGCGCCATGTGCGGCCCGCTCTGTTCGGTTCCGCCAACCGGGATGATGATGGTGGTGCTGCCAGCCCGAAGCGCTTCACGTACCTCGGTCCAGGTCATGTCGTCCAGCTGCACGGTTGCGGCCCCGGCCCGGCTTGCAGGGGCCAGCGCCAGAGCCAGAACAAGCAACACGGCTGAGACGCGGCGGTCGTTGCTGAAATTAAAACCCATAGGCCCAGACCGATGTTTGGTGAAACCCACGATTCTAAAAGGAGCCGTGGTTGAGCTTGGAACCGGCTCAGGCAATCGCCGGGGGAGAACGCCGGCGGGTCCACCCGGTCGCGGCCTCGTAGGCTCGCGCCAGCGCCAACACACTGCTGTCGGCGCGGGTCGGGCCGGCGATCTGCATCCCCATGGGCAGACCCTGCTGATTGAAGCCGACAGGCATGCTGACGACCGGCAAGCCGGCCAGCGTGAAGGGCGTCACGATTTCCATCCACCGGTGGTAAGTGTCCATCGCGGTGCCGGCAATGCTGCGCGGCCAGGTGAGCGCCGCATCGAACGGGAAGACTTGTGCCGTCGGCGCGATCACATAGTCGTAACGTTCGAACAGCTTGCGAAACGCCTGGTACAACGCCGTGCGCGACACCGAGGCCTGGTACAGCTGCGCGGCGGTAAGCGAGTGGCTCTGCTCGATCTCCCACACCGCTTCGGGCTTGAGCAGCGCGCGCTTGTGCGCATCGGCATACAAGGGCGCGAGCTTGCCGCCTGTCAACAGCTGCCGCAGCCGCAGCCAGGTGGTCCAGTTTCTCTCGCGCGGGAAGTCCAGCGTGCAGGGCTCGACCTGGCACCCCAGCCCTTGCAGCGTCCTCAGCGCAGCTTCGCAAAGCGGCAGGATGCCCGGCTCCAGCGGCAGGTCGGGCCAGATCGGACCCAGCCAGCCGATGCGCTTGCCATGCGCGCAATCGATCGGGTCCTGCGCCTGCGGATCGGGAAGGCGGTCGGCCAGCGACAGCGGCGCGCGATCGTCCCAGCCGGACATGGTCGAGAGCAGGCGCGCCACGTCGTCGACGCACCGGGCCATCGGGCCCTCGGTGCCGAGCTGCTGGAAGAACACGTCTTCGGCCGGAACGGCAGGCACCCGGCCGCGCGAAGGCCGCATCCCGACCACGTTGTTCCAGGCCGCGGGATTGCGCAGCGAGCCGCCCATGTCGCTGCCGTCGGAGACCGGCACCATGCGCAGCGCCAGCGCCACGGCTGCCCCGCCGCTGCTGCCGCCGGCGGTCCGCGACGGGTCGTAGGCATTGCCGGTGGTGCCGAAGACCGGGTTGTAGGTGTGCGATCCGAGGCCGAATTCCGGTGTGTTGGTCTTGCCGATCACGATGGCGCCGGCGTTCTTCATGCGTTCGACGAACAGGGCGTCGCGGGCCGCGGGATGCCTGCCCATCGCCGGCGACCCCATCGTGGTCGGCAGGCCTTGCGCGTCGGCGAGGTCCTTCACCGCCAGCGGAAAGCCGTGCATCCAGCCGCGTCGGCGGCCCTGCGCCAACTCGTCATCGCGGACACCGGCTTCCGCCAGCAAGACGTCGGCGTCGCGCAGCGACACGATGGCGTTGAAGCGCGGATTGAGCGCCTCGATGCGCGCCAGGCTGGCTCGCATCAGGTCGCGGCAGGACAGCTCACGGGAGGCGATGCGCAGCGACAGGTCGCCGGCATCAAGGGACAGCATGTCGAGGCTTGAGGTCATGGCGCTCATGCTACCCAATCGCAGTAGCGAGCGAGGCGCCGGCTTGACATGGAGGAGGCCGGCCCACAAACTGCGGCGCACAACTCTTGGGAGAGAAGCATGGCGGTGATGGAAACCGATTACCTCGTGATTGGCGGTGGCGGCAGCGCCATGGCCTTCGTCGACACCTTGCTCAGCGAAGCGCCCGATGCACAGGTTCTGATGGTGGATCGCCACCATCGGCCCGGCGGTCACTGGAACGATGCGTATCCCTTCGTGCGGCTGCACCAACCGTCGGCGTGGTACGGGGTTGCTTCCCGGGAGTTAAGCGACTGGTCGCACGAAGCGGCGGGGTTCAACGAAGGGATGCTGAGCCTTGCTTCCGGCCCGGAAGTGATGGCGCATTTCGAGCAGGTCATGAATCAGCGTTTCCTGCCTTCGGAGCGGGTGCGCTGGTTTCCCAAATGCGAGTATCTAGCCGGCGACGGGCGGACGCACCGCTTTCAATCCCTCTTGACGGGCGAACAGCACACTGTCAAGGTGCGCCGCAAACTTGTGAACGCCACCCACGCGAAGACCGAGCTGCCTTCCACCCACCCGCCCAGGTACAAGGTGATGCCGGGCGTGACGTGCATCCCGCCCAACGCGCTGCCCAATGTCGCTCGCCCGCATGCCCGCTACACGGTCCTGGGCTCGGGCAAGACGGGCATGGACGCGTGCCTCTGGCTCGTCGAGAATGGCGTGCCGCACGACCGCATTCGCTGGGTCATGCCGCGCGATCCCTGGGTGATGAATCGCGCCAACGTGCAGCCAGGCCCCCAGGGCTGGCGGCGGTACTTCGACAACAACATCGCCCAGTTCGACTCGATCTGCGAGGCCGAGGACATCCCGAACCTGTTCCGGCGGCTGGAAGCCAGCGGCGCGCTGATGCGCATCGACCGGACCGTGGAACCCACGACCTACCGCTGCGCCATCCTTTCTTCGGGCGAGCTGGGTCAGCTGCGACAGATAAGCGACGTCGTTCGGCTGGGACGCGTACAGGCGATCGAACCGGCGCGAATCATCCTAGAGCGCGGCAAGCTGCCCGCGGACCCCGACACGCTTTACGTTGACTGCACCGCGGCCGCGATCCAGCCGACGCCGGAGCTGCCGATTTTCGACGGCGACACGATCCATCTGCTCATGGTGCGCATGTGCCAGCCGCTCTTCAGCGCGAGCGTGATTGCCTGGGTCGAGGCCCACGTGC
>JANXVP010000004.1 GCA_025351615.1 Ramlibacter sp.
TGCCGATCAGGCCGCCCGCTTCGGTCACCAGCAACGAACCGGCGGCGACGTCCCACGGCGACAGCCCGGTTTCGAAGAAGCCTTCGGTGAAGCCGGCGGCGACATAGGCCAGGTCGAGCGCGGCGGCGCCGGGGCGGCGCAGGCCGGCGGTGCGCTGCATCACTTCGGCCATCATGCGCAGGTAGTTGTTGAAATTGTCGCCCGGACGGAACGGAAAGCCGGTGGAAATCAGGCTTTCCTTGAGCTGCGTGCGCTTGGAAACCCGCAGCCGGCGCTCGTTGAGGTAGGCGCCGCGGCCATTGGTGGCGGTGAACAGGTCGTTGCGGCTCGGGTCGTAGATCACGGCCTGTTCGACCCTGCCGCGCACCGCCAACGCGATGCTGACGCAGTACACCGGAAAGCCGTGGATGAAGTTGGTGGTGCCGTCCAGCGGATCGATGATCCAAACGCTGTCCGCATTCCTGGCGCCATGGGTCTTGCCGGATTCCTCGGCCCAGATGCCGTGGTCCGGGTAGGCGGTGAGCAGGGTTTCGATGATCGCCGCCTCGCTCGCATGGTCGACTTCGGTGACGTAGTCGTTCACCTGCTTCTGCGAAATCCGGACCGACTCCACGTCCAGCGCGGCGCGGTTGATGATGGCGCCGGCGGCGCGTGCGGCCTTGACGGCCACGTTGAGCATGGGATGGAGATTGGGAGACGACATGAGTTGTTGATTTCCGGGACAGGCATCGGGCGCTGTCCCCGCGGATTGAAGAGCAAGGCCGCCTCCGGCGATGCGGACGGCGCGATGTCCCGATTTTACCGGAGCGTGGATTGCTGCGTCCGCGCCGGGGCATGCAGCTTCACTGCTAGCCGTCCTGCTGGCTCAGCGCGGCGTTGGCCCGGCCAACCGTATTGGCCAGGCTGAGGATGACGTGGTGGTCGAAGCGGCTCGCCAGATCGGGGCGCTGCATCTTCATCCGGTTCCAGCCCTCGTGCGTCAGGACCCGGAGCATGACCGGCTCGACCGCGATGACGCTGGCTGTGCGGGGCCGGCCCGAGTAGAGCGCCATTTCACCGATCATCGAGCCGGCCACGATCTTGGCCAGCCGGATCGCGCTGTGGTGCAGCCCGGTCTTCACGACTTCCAGCCGGCCGGATTCGACGAAATAGGTTTCGTCCGAGGCCTGGCCTTCGACGAACAGGGTGTCGCCCTGGTTCAGTTGCATTTCTTCCAGGAACTCCGCGAAGGCCTGCCGGTCTTGCGCAGACTCGAGAAATTTCAGCGAACGGGTGAAGCTGTCGGCGACGGCCGGCGCCTGTCCGGTGCGCGAGGCCAGCAGAATTTCCTCCGCCACCTCCAGCGCCGCGTCGAAGCTGTGGGTGATGCTGGGCTGGCCAACCCCGGGCGCGGCCGGCGCGTTGCTGAACAAGGGATGGATCTGGTCGCTCAAGGCCAGGATCAGCCGTTTGCCGTGCAAGGATTCGTTGCGAACGATTTTCTGGAGCACCGAGACCGCCGACTGGTCGATGCCCTTGGCGTGGGAAAAATCCAGCAGCAGCACCGAGAACCGGTCGGCCGCCGCGGCGCGGTACCACTCGTAGATCGAATTCGCCACCCCGAAAAAAATGAAGCCTTCGAAGCGGCCGATGCGGCAGGCCGACCCCGAGGCGGACAGGTACTGCTGGTCGGACACTTCCCGGATGACAGAACTGCGTACCGTTGCCAGCGTGGTGTCCAGCCGGATGTAAGGCATGTGGCTGTAATTGACGACGAAGAAGATGCAGGCGGCCAGCAGGCCAGCCAGGAAGCCGACGACATAGCCGAACGCGATGACGCACACCAGGATGCTGGCCACCTGCAGCAGGTCGGCCTGGCTGAGGTCCTTGCGCAAGTCCCACAGCCACTGCCTGAGCATGCCCACGCCCAGGTAGAGAACGAGCGCGCCCAGGGCGACCTTCGGAATCCAGGCCATCAGCCAGCCCAGCCCGAACAGCACAGCCACGCACACCGCTGCGATCACCAGGCCGCTCCAGCGCCCCCCACCGGTCTGGCGGCACATGGTGCTGCGGCCGATCGAGAGGACCCCCATGTATCCGCCCAGCAGCGCGGTAGCCAGGGTCATGCGGCCATGCAGACGCAGCGCCGGCTCGAGCTTGAAGTCGCGGTGGTAGGTCAGCTCGAGACTGCTCAGCGACAGCAGGACGGTGAGCGTGCCGACAAAGGCCAGGGCGAAGAAGGAGGGCGCCAGTTGCACCAGCTGCATCAACATGGCTGGGTTGGTCTGCAGCTCCCAGGGGGGCAGCCATTGCAGGCGGTCGAAGGGCTGGAAGAACTACAGGTCGGGCTGGCACGCGGGACTGTGCGGGCAGAGCTGCCGGATGACGAGGTTGACGGCAACCGAGGCGACGAGGATGAAAGTCGGAAAGACCAGGGCGGCGCTGAAGCGCCGGGTGAGCCAGTTCAGGGCGATCATGAGCAGGACGCCGACCACCAGTTCTGGACGCCAGGGCCGCTCCACCAGTGCGGCCAGGCCGTCCATGGACAGTGGCGTGCCGGCGATGATGTTGAGCGCGCCGCTCGACATGAGCCAGCCGGTCGACGCCAGGAATCCGGCCATCACCTGGAACGGAATGAAGCGCACCATGCGGGCCACGCCGAAGCGCTCGATCAGCAGGTAGGTCAGGGCGGTGGAGACCGAAGCCACCATCAACAGCGCGACCGCCGCATGCAGCGGCTGGACCCCGGGCAGCGGCGTTGCCGACAGTGCGACCATCATGCCGGCGAGCACGGAGGATGTATTCGAATCCGGACCGTTGACGAAAGTCGCTTCTTCCGAAAGCATCCCGTACAGGCCGCCGGCCGCGGCGGTGATCAGCGTGATCGTCAAGGCGTAGGGGATGTAGGACGAGAGCGTGCCGGAGAACATCAGCGCGGCATACGAGACGGCGTAAATCACCGTGCTGAGTCCGAGGATCAGGCCTGACGACAGCTGGCCGAGCAGCGCGAGGCCGCCGGTCTTGATGCCTATCGAACGGGAGCTGGCAAGCACTTTCCCTCCTGCGGAGGCGGTTCAGTTTACAGGGACAATCCAGCCGTGGGCACCCGTTTCATCCTGATCAACACCAGCCACGCCGGCAATGTCGGCGCGGCTGCGCGGGCGATGCGGGTGATGGGTTTCGACGACCTGGTGCTGGTGGCGCCGCG
>JANXVP010000015.1 GCA_025351615.1 Ramlibacter sp.
GAAGTCTTCATGCAGACGGGCACCACCATGCTACTGGTCTCGCACGATCTGGAAGAGGCGGTGTACCTGGCGGACCAGGTGCTGCTGCTGACCAAACGCCCGACCCGGATCGCGGAAATCCTGTTGTATGGCGACGCCCGGCCGCGCACGGTGGACACGCTGTCGGAGCCGGGATTTATCGCGGCCAAAAAGCGCAGCCTGGAGATCTTCCAGCGTGAGGTCCGCCGGTGAACCAGCCCCAGCCCCTCAACGCAACGCCTCTTCCCATGACGGAACAAAAGCTGCTTGACTACGTCACAGCGGCGGCCGGGATGCTCGGGCTCACGCTCGACACTGTGCAGGCGCAACGCGTGGCGGTTCATCTAGGGCGCACGGCCACGATGGCGCAACAGCTCGAGCAGGCTGGCCTGGGCGTGGCCGACGAACCCGCCGAGATTTATTGCCCGCTGCCGTTTCCGCTGCCGTTCGACGGGAGCCCGAAGCGATGAAAAAACAAAGTCCTGACGGCTGCGAGACGCTTCGTGCGATCGCCTCGGGCGAACAAAGCGCCGCGCAGGCGCTCCAGGTTTCGATCGACCGCATCGAAGCCACCGACGGCCGGGTGAATGCCTTCACCGGCAAGAGCCTGGCACGCGCCCGCAAGGAGGCCGCCGCCGTCGATGCGATGCGGTCCCGCGGCGACGCATTGCCACCGCTCGCCGGTTTGCCGTATGCGGTGAAAAACCTGTTCGACATTGAAGGCGAGATCACGCTTGCCGGCTCGACCATCAATCGCAGTCATCCGGCGGCGTCCGCCGATGCGTTCCTGGTGCAGCGGCTGCAGGCTAGCGGCGCGGTGCTCGTCGGTTCGCTCAACATGGATGAATATGCCTACGGGTTCACGACCGAGAACACGCACTACGGTCCCAGCCACAACCCGCATGACCTGACGCGTATCACCGGTGGCTCATCGGGGGGCTCGGGCGCCGCCGTCTCTGCGCTCCAGGTCCCCCTCGCGCTTGGCTCCGACACCAACGGCTCGATCCGCGTGCCCGCCTCGCTGTGCGGTGTGTGGGGTCTCAAGCCCACATTCGGCCGGCTGTCGCGCCGTGGCACTTATCCGTTCGTGCATAGCCTGGACCACCTCGGGCCGCTGGCGGACAGCGTCGAACTGCTGGCGCTGGCTTACGACGCCTTGCAGGGGCCGGACGCGTCGGACCCGGGGTGCCATGCGCTGTCGGTCCAGCCGGCGACCGCGTCGCTGGGCCGGGGCGGCGAGGGCCTGCGCATCGGCGTCCTGGACGGATACTTTCATGACCATGCCACCGCGCCGGCGCGTGCAGCGCTGGCCAGCGCCGCCGCAGCTCTGGGCGCCGTGAATTCCGTGGAGTGGCCAGATACCGCACTGGCGCGCGCCGCCGCCTTCATCACCGGCGCCAGCGAGGGCGGCACGCTGCACCTGGCCGACCTGCGCACGCGCGTGAGCGAGTTCGAACCGCTGTCGGTCGATCGCTTCATTGCCGGCGCCTTGCAACCTGGCGCCTGGTATGTGCAGGCCCAGCGCTTTCGCCGGATTTACCGTGACAAGGTCAACTCTTTGTTCCGTGACTGGGATGTGCTGCTGGCGCCGGCGACTCCTGTCAGCGCACCCGTGATCGGCACCGAATGGCTGGACATCAATGGCAACCGGCTCCCCTGCCGTCCCACCATCGGCATGCTGACCCAGCCGATTTCCTTCGCCGGCTGTCCGGTCGCGGTCGCGCCGCTGTGGCCCGACGGAGCCGGCGCCATGCCGATCGGCGTCCAGCTGATTGCCGCGCCTTGGCGTGAGGACCTGTGCCTGCGCGCGGCCTGGGCCTTGTCCCGGGCCGGAATCGCCCACACGAAGGAACCTGCCCTGTGATGGACGTCAACCTCCCCGACGTGATCGCCGAAGTGCGGGCCGTGTTCGATCGCTACGAGCAGGCGCTGGTCAGCAACGACGTCGCTGCGCTCGACGAACTGTTCTGGGACAGTCCCCACACCTTGCGTTATGGGCTGGCCGAGAACCTGCACGGCTACGACGCGATCCGCGCTTTCCGCGCGGCACGTCCGGCGCAGGGACTTGCGCGGACCTTGCAGCGAACGGCGATCACCAGCTACGGCCGGGACTTCGCAACCGCCAACACCGAATTCCTGCGCGCTGGCGGCCCCGCGGGCCGGCAAAGCCAGACCTGGGTGCGGACCCCGCACGGCTGGCGGGTCGTCAGCGCCCACGTCAGCCTGCTCGCTTGAACCGTCATTTCCGCTGTCGTCTTTCCCAACCTGTCCTGGAGATCACCATGAGTCAATTCAACCGCCGCGAATCCCTCAAGCAACTCGCCGCGCTCGGCGTCGCCGGCACCCTGGGCGCTTTCAGCGAACTCGCCTTCGCGCAGAAGCCGATCACGGTCGGGGTCATCTACGTCGGGCCGCGCGACGATTACGGCTACAACCAGGCGCAGGCCGAAGCCGCCACCGCGCTCAAGAAGATGGCCGGCGTGAAAGTGATCGAGGAAGAAAACGTGCCCGAGACCGCGGCCGTCCAGAAAACCATGAGCGGCATGATCGCGCAGGACGGCGCTTCGCTGGTTTTCGCGACGTCCTACGGGTACTTCGATCCCCATGTGCTCGCGGTTGCACCCAAGTTCCCGGACATACGCTTCGCGCATTGCGGCGGCCTCTGGACCGAGGGCAAGCATCCGAAGAACGTGGCCAGCTATTTCGGCTACATCGATGAATGCCAGTACCTCAACGGCGTGATCGCCGGCCACATGACCAAGAGCAACAAGATCGGCTTCGTCGCCGCCAAGCCGATTCCGCAGGTGTTGCGCAACATCAATGCATTCACGATGGGGGCACGCTCGGTCAAGCCGGGCATCACGACCAGCGTGATCTTCACCGGCGACTGGTCGATGCCGGTCAAGGAAGCAGAAGCCACCAACAGCATGGCCGACCAGGGCGTGGACGTTTTCACCATGCATGTCGACGGCCCCAAGGTGGTCGTCGAGACCGCTGCCAGGCGGGGCAAGATGGTCTGCGGCTACCACGCGAGCCAGGCGAAGCTCGCGCCGAATGCCTACCTCACGGGCGCCGAGTGGAACTGGCTCACCGCGTACACCACCTTTGTTGAGGCGGCACGCAGTGGCAAGCCGCATCCCAATTTCCTGCGCGGCGGGCTGAAGGAAGGTTACGTGAAGATGTCGGCCTATGGCCCCATGGTCCCCGACGCGGCGAAGAAGGATGCGGACGGCATCAAGGCGAAGATGGTTGCCGGCAGCTTCGACATCTTCAAGGGTCCGCTCAAGGACAACAAGGGCGCCGCCGTGATCCCGGCCGGCAAGTCCTACAAGCAGACCGACATCGACCTGGAAAAGATGAACTACCTGGTCGAAGGGGTGCTCGGCTCGGTCGCATAGGCAAGAGCGTGCCATCCCGGATCAGGTCCGGGACGGCAAAAGAGAACCAGATGCGCAACGTCCTGAAAGAAATCGCCCTGCCGGCCGCGGCCATCGTGGCCGCGCTGCTGCTGTTCGGCCTGTTCGTCTGGTTCGCCGGCGTCAGCCCGATGCAGGTCTGGCTGCTGCTGTTCAAGGGCGCATTTGGTGACTGGTATTCCTGGCAGAACACGCTGCAGCGCGCCGCTCCGCTGATGCTCACCGCCCTGTGCGTCGCGCTCCCGATGCGCGCGGGGCTGGTGATCATCGGCGGTGAAGGCGCTCTGGTCCTGGGCGGCCTTGCCGGTGCCGGTCTGGCACAGGCGGTGCCGCTGCCGGCCAACGTCGTCGGGACCGTACTGGTCTGCATCGCCGCAGCCGCGGCCGGTGCGCTCTGGATCGCGCTTGCGGGCTGGCTGCGCCAGTACCGCGGCATCAACGAAACCATCAGCAGCCTGCTCCTGGCCTATGTGGCGATCGGGCTGTTCAAGCATCTGGTGGAAGGCCCTCTGCGCGACCCGGCCAGCCTGAACAAGCCATCGACCTACGCGCTGGACGAGGGATTGCGCATGACCGGCATTGGCGGCTCCGATGTTCACTGGGGGCTCGTGGTCGGCGTCGCCGCATGTGTCGCCGCCGGCCTCTGGCTGCGCATCACGCGCTCCGGATTCTCCGTCCGCGTTGTCGGCGGCAACCTGCGAACCGCGCAGCTGGTGGGACTGCCCGCATCGCGGTTGATCTTGCTGGCCTGCGCGCTCGGCGGCGCATGCGCCGGGGTGGCGGGCGCGATCGAGGTGGCTGCGGTGCACACCAGCGCCAACGCCTCGCTGATCGCAGGCTATGGCTACGCTGGCATCCTGGTCGCATTCATCGCGCGCCACAACCCGGTGGCAATCATTCCGGTTGCGATCCTGTTTGGCGGCTTCGGCGCGGCGGGCAGTTTGCTGCAGCGACGGCTGGGCTTGCCTGATGCCTCGGTCCAGGTGCTTCAGGGAATCGCGTTCGTCCTGATTCTGGCCAGCGAAGCGCTGCGGGATGTGGACTGGAAAAAGTCTGTCATCCCGGCATGGAACGGGGATCCAGGGAATGGACCGGGGGCATGGATTGCGGCGCGAGGCGGCAATGACAAAGTTGCGGAGGCAGCGCCATGACCGCCGAGCAGACTCTGATCTTCGTTGCCGGCATCGTCGGCGGCGCGCTGCGGGTCGGCGCGCCCTTTTTGTTCGTCAGCCTCGGCGAGTGCCTCACCGAAAAATCTGGTCGCATCAACCTGGGTCTCGAAGGGGTACTGGTGCTGTCTGCAATGTCGGCGTTCGGCGCGTCGTACCTAAGCGGATCGCCGTGGATCGGCGTACTGGCCGCGGCGCTCACCGGCGGCTTGCTGGCGGCGCTGCATGGCGTGCTGTGC
>JANXVP010000022.1 GCA_025351615.1 Ramlibacter sp.
CAGCCCTGCACTGCCGGCCGTCGCATAGCCGGGCAGCTGGTCCGCCAGCCGCGCGTCGAGCACCTTGACGTCGATTTTCATGGCCTCAACCCGCAGGCGGAACGGTTCGGTGCAGGCGGCGGGAAATCTCCGCGACCAGGGTGCGAGCGAGCGCGATCTTGGACGCGCGCGGCAACTCCTGGGTCCCGAACTGGTCGACCAGCAGCAACTGGTTGTCGTCCTCGCCGAAGGTGAGCGGGCCGATGTTGCCGACGATCAGCGGAATGCCTTTGCGTGCCAGCTTGGCCCTGGCATGCGTCACCAGGTCGTGGGTCTCGGCCGCGAAGCCGACGCAAAACAGCTGGCCGCTGCGCGCCCGCTCGCCCTGCGCCACGGTCGCGAGGATGTCCGGGTTTTCGGCAAAGGCGAGCACCGGCGCCCGGCCACTGCCATCCTTCTTGATTTTCTGCCCGCTCGGCGAAGCCGGACGCCAGTCGGCGACTGCCGCGGTGGCAATGAAGACATCGGCCGACGGCGCCTGCGCCAGCGTGGCGTCCAGCATTTGCTGCGCAGACCCGACGTCGACCCGCTCCACGCCTCGCGGCGTCGTCAGGCTGACCGGCCCGGCCACCAGCGTGACTTGGGCGCCGGCCTCGCGAGCCGCCTTCGCGACCGCAAAACCCATCTTGCCCGATGAGTGGTTGGTGATGCCGCGGATCGGGTCGATCGGCTCGAACGTCGGGCCGGCGGTGACCAGCACCCGCAGGCCGACCATGGTTTTCGGCTGGAAAAAAGCCACCAGGTCCTCGAGCAGTTCCGCCGGCTCGAGCATCCGGCCGTCGCCGGTTTCACCACAGGCCTGGAAGCCGGAGCCTACGCCCAGGATATGGGCGCCGTCGGCGCTGATCTGCGCCATGTTGCGCTGGGTGGCGGGATGGGCCCACATCTCGCGGTTCATCGCGGGCGCGAGCAGCAGCGGCACCTGGGCCACAGGCCGGGCCAGGCACATCAGGCTCAGGAGTTCGTCGGCGCTCCCATGCAGCAGCCTGGCCATGAAATCCGCACTGCACGGCGCGATCAGGATGGCATCGGCTTCGCGCGACAAATTGATGTGCGGCATGTTGTTCGGTTCGCGCGCATCCCATTGCGAGCCATACACCGGCCGGTTCGACAGCGCCTGCATGGTCACCGGCGTGATGAACTGCTCGGCCGCCTGGGTCATCACAACCTGAACCGTCGCGCTTTCCTTGACCATCGCGCGGCACAGGTCGGCCGCCTTGTAGCAGGCGATCCCGCCGGACAGTCCCAGCACGATGTGTTTGCCCGCGAGGTCATTCATGGGCGCAATGTAGCAGGGAAGCTGCCCCCGGGCGCCGCCGGGCCGCCCCAGGGCGCGAATGTCGCTTGGAGAGCAGCGCCGCCATGCAAGTGGCAAGCGTGGGGGCCACTTATAATCCTGCTTTCCCACCTCCCGGAAGCGCAACTTCCGACCTGACATGACCAAATTTGTCTTCGTCACCGGCGGTGTGGTGTCTTCCCTGGGCAAGGGAATCGCCTCAGCCTCCCTTGCAGCGATTCTTGAATCGCGGGGCCTCAAAGTCACCCTGATCAAGCTCGATCCGTACATCAACGTCGACCCTGGCACCATGTCCCCCTTTCAGCACGGGGAGGTGTTCGTCACCGACGACGGCGCGGAAACCGATCTCGACCTCGGCCACTACGAGCGTTTCGTCACCACCCGGATGGGCAAGGTCAACAACTTCACCACCGGCAAGATCTACCAGTCGGTACTGGAAAAAGAGCGCCGCGGCGATTATCTCGGCAAGACGGTGCAGGTGATTCCGCACATCACCAACGAGATCCAGGAATTCATCAAGCGCGGCGCCCACTTCGGCGAGCCCGGCGCAGCCGATGTGGCGATCGTCGAGATCGGCGGCACGGTCGGCGACATCGAATCGCTGCCCTTCCTGGAGGCGGCGCGGCAGATGAGCCTGCGGATGGGCGCCAACAACACGGCCTTCGTCCACCTGACCTACGTGCCCTGGATCGCCGCGGCCGGCGAACTCAAGACCAAGCCGACCCAGCACACCGTGCAGAAGCTGCGCGAGATCGGCATTTCCGCGGACGCCCTGCTGTGCCGCGCCGACCGGGCCATTCCCGAAGACGAACGCGCCAAGATTTCGCTGTTCACCAACGTGCCCGAATGGGGCGTGATCTCGATGTGGGACGTCGACACGATCTACAAGGTGCCGCGCATGCTGCACGAGCAGGGGCTGGACGGACTGATCTGCGACAAGCTGCGCCTGAACACCCCACCGGCTAATCTCAAGCGCTGGGACGCGCTGGTGCACGCGACCGAGAATCCTGAAGGCGAAGTGACGATCGCGATGGTGGGGAAGTATGTCGATCTGTCAGACAGCTACAAGTCGCTCAACGAGGCGTTGCGCCACGCCGGCATGCAGAACCATGTGCGCGTCAAGATCGATTACATGGACTCGGAGACGATCACGCCTGAGGGCGTCGCCCAGCTCGGGAAATACGACGCGGTGCTGGTGCCGGGCGGCTTCGGCAAGCGCGGTATCGAGGGCAAGATCGCTGCCGCCCGCTTTGCCCGAGAGAACAAGCTGCCTTACCTGGGCATCTGCCTGGGGATGCAGGTGGCCACCATCGAATATGCACGCGACGTCGCCGGGTTGAAGGACGCGAACAGCACGGAATTCGAACCGCAAACGCCGCACCCCGTGATCGCGCTGATCACCGAATGGAAAGACGCGGACGGCACCATCAAGACGCGCGATCACAACTCGGACCTCGGCGGCACCATGCGCCTCGGCGCGCAGAGCTCGGACGTCACGCCCGGCTCGCTCGCCCACAAGATCTACGGCAACGTGGTGACCGAGCGCCATCGGCATCGCTACGAAGCCAACGTCAACTATCTGGACCAGCTGCGCAAGGCCGGCCTGGTGATCTCGGCCCTGACGCAGCGCGAGCACCTGACGGAAATCGTCGAGTTGCCGCAGGACGTGCATCCCTGGTACATGGGCGTCCAGTTCCACCCCGAGTTCAAGTCGACGCCGTGGGGCGGCCACCCGCTGTTCAACGCCTTCATCAAGGCTGCGCTGGACCATCAGGCGCGCGGCGCAGAGCACC
>JANXVP010000033.1 GCA_025351615.1 Ramlibacter sp.
CGGAGCAGACCACCTGGATGAGTCACGGCGACTCGGTCTCGAAGGCTCCGGAGGGCTTCACGGTGCTCGCGTCGAGCGCGTCGACCCCGGTCGCGGCCTTCGCGAGCGACGAGAAGCGGATGTACGGGGTGCAGTGGCACCCGGAGGTCAAGCACTCGGAGTTCGGCCAGAGGGTGCTTGAGAACTTCCTGCACTCCGCCGCGGGCATCCCCGCCGACTGGAACAGCGGAAGCGTGATCGCCGAACAGGTCGACCGCATCCGTGCCCAGGTCGGCTCGGCCCGGGTGATCTGCGGGCTGTCCGGCGGTGTCGATAGCGCGGTCGCTGCCGTGCTGATCCACGAGGCCATCGGCGACCAGCTCACATGCGTGTTCGTCGACCATGGCTTGCTGCGGCTCAATGAAGGCGACATGGTGATGGAGATGTTCGCCGGCAAGCTGCACGCCCGGGTGATCCGGGTCGATGCCAGCGAAGTGTTCCTGGCCCGGCTGGCGGGGGTCAGCGACCCGGAGGCGAAGCGCAAGATCATCGGCCGCGAATTCGTCGAGGTCTTCAAGGCGCAAGCGGCACGCCTGAAGGCTGGCGGAGACGACAACGCCCACAAGGAAGGGGCGCGGGGCCGCACCGTCAAGGGCGCGGCGTGGCTCGCGCAGGGCACGATCTACCCGGACGTGATCGAATCCGGCGGCGCCAAGAACAAGAAGGCCGTGACCATCAAGAGCCATCACAACGTGGGCGGTTTGCCCGAGCAACTCGGGCTCAAGTTGCTGGAGCCGCTGCGCGACCTGTTCAAGGACGAAGTGCGCGAACTCGGTGTGGCGCTCGGGCTGCCGGCCGACATGGTCTACCGCCATCCTTTTCCGGGTCCCGGCCTGGGGGTCAGGATCCTGGGCGAGGTCAAGAAGGAATATGCCGACCTGCTGCGCAGCGCCGACGCCATCTTCATCGAGGAATTGCGCAACTTTCGCGACGAACACACCGGCAAGAGCTGGTATGAGCTGACCAGCCAGGCATTCGCCGTGTTCCTGCCGGTCAGGAGCGTCGGCGTGATGGGCGACGGCCGGACCTATGACTACGTGGTGGCCTTGCGGGCCGTCCAGACCAGTGACTTCATGACGGCGGACTGGGCGGAGCTGCCGTATGCGCTGCTGAAAAAGGTGTCGAGCCGCATCATCAACGAGGTTCGCGGCATCAACCGCGTGACGTACGACGTCAGCAGCAAGCCCCCCGCCACGATCGAATGGGAATAGGGCGGGGCGCCGGGCACAATACGCGCCATGTACCTGCCCCCGCAGTTCGACGCGAAGGATCCGGGATTCGCCTGCGAGCTGATCCGGGCGCATCCGTTCGCGAGCCTGATCTCCAGCGATGATGACGGGCTGCCTTTCGTCACGCATCTGCCGCTGCACCTGGAGCAGCGTACAGCCGGCGCTGCAGGAACTGGCGGGTTGGTGCTGCTGGGACACTGCGCCAAACCCAATGCCCACTGGCGCTACCTGCGGGCCCGGCCGACAGCGCTGGTGACCTTTCTTGGACCGCACGCCTACCTGTCGCCGCGGATTTATCCGGACCTTGCCCGCGTTCCCAGCTGGAACTACCTCGCCGTTCATTGCAAGGTGCGCGCTCGACTGGTCGAGAATGCGGATGCCAAGGATGCCCTGCTGAAGAAGCTGATCGGCGACCATGAGCCGGCATACGCGACGCAGTGGCGGGCGATGGCCCCAGAGCTCGCCGAAAAGCTGCTGGCCGGCATCGTCGGATTCGAACTGGACGTGCTGGAGCTGCAATGCAAGCTGAAGCTCAACCAGCATCGGCCGGAATCGCACGCCGCGCTGAAGGCGGCCTATGAAGCGGGCAACGAGGATCAACGTGAGCTGGCGCAATGGATGGGCCGGCTCGCTATGGGAGGTTGACATGCGGGCATTGTTCGGGGCCTTGAGTTTGCTGATCGTGGTGGCGGTGATCGGCTTGCTGGCAAAAAAGCAACTGGGCTCGATGGCCGGGCCGCCTGCCCTGCCCACAGCCGCGGGGACGGCTCCGGCCGCCGTCGCAGCCCCGGCCACCCCCCAGCAGACGGTGCAGCAATTCCAGCAGGCGGTTCAGGGCCAGATGCAGCAGGCCCGGCCGATGCCCGACGATCCGAAGTGATCGACGCGTTGAACCAAACCCATGGCGAGTGACGAAGAGTTCATGCGCGAGGCTCTGGCGCAAGCGCGCGAGGCGGCCGCGGCTGGCGAGGTTCCGGTCGGCGCTGTCGTCGTGCGGGGTGGCGAGGTCATCGCGCGCGGCCGCAATTCGCCAGTTTCCGCGCATGACCCAACCGCGCACGCCGAGATCGCCGCGCTCCGTGCCGCCGCCGCCAGTCTCGGAAACTATCGCCTCGACGGCTGCGACCTGTTCGTCACCCTCGAGCCGTGTGCGATGTGCAGCGGGGCGATGCTGCATGCCCGGTTGCGGCGGGTCGTCTATGGTTGCGCCGATCCCAAGACCGGTGCAGCCGGCTCGGTGCTGGATCTGTTCGCGCAGCGGCGGCTGAACCACCAGACCCGGGCGCAGGGCGGGGTGCTGGCGGTGGAATGCGGCGTCGTGTTGTCGGATTTCTTCAAGGCGCGGCGGCGCGCATCCGGGGCGGGCGTGCAGCCGCTGCGGGACGACGCGCTGCGCACGCCGGACGATCGTTTCGACAAGCTGCCGGGCTATGCATGGGCGCCACATTACATCCAGGACCTGCCATCGCTTGCCGGCTGGCGCATGCATTACCTCGACGAAGGACCGCGGGACGCGCCGCGCACCTGGCTGTGCCTGCACGGCAATCCGGCCTGGAGCTACCTGTACCGCAAGATGATCCCCGGGTTTCTCGCTGCCGGTGACCGCGTCGTTGTCCCCGACCTGATCGGCTTCGGCAAAAGCGACAAACCGAAGAAGGAGGGGGCGCATGGATTCAGCTGGCACCGGCAGGTGCTGCTGGAGTTCGTCGAGCACTTCGACCTGCGCAACATCGTGCTCGTCGTGCAGGACTGGGGCGGGCTGCTTGGCCTGACCATGCCCATGGATGCCCCGGAGCGCTATGCCGGGTTGCTGGTCATGAATACGGCGCTGGGCACCGGTGACGAGCCGCTCAGCCCCGGCTTCCTGGCCTGGCGCGAGATGAACGCGAAGAATCCCGAATTCGACGTGGCCCGGCTGTTCGCTCGCGGCAATCCGCACCTGACCGCCGACGAATGCGCAGCCTATGCCGCACCGTTTCCGGATCGCGGCCATCGCGCCGCATTGCGTGCGTTTCCGCCGATGGTGCCGCAGACCCCCGAAGCAGACGGCGCCGCGATTTCACGGCAGGCGCGCGAGTTCTGGTCGCGCGACTGGGGCGGCCAGACCCTGATGGCGATCGGCGCGCAGGATCCGGTGCTGGGCCTGCCGGTGATGGGCTCGCTGCAGCGAGTCATCCGCGGTTGCCCCGAACCGATGGTGCTCGACCAGGCCGGCCATTTCGTTCAGGAACATGGTGAGGCAATCGCGCGGGCGGCGGTGGGATACTTCCGCCGGTGAAAAAACATATTTACATCTATTCGCCATCCAGCGCGGTGCGCGACAGGGCCGTGGTGCGACGGGGCGTGGCCCGACTGAAGGCACTGGGGCATGACGTCGAGCTCGATGAGGCCGTCTTCGCCAGCCACATGCGCTTCGCCGGCGACGACGAAACCCGCCTGGCCGCGATCCACCGGGCTGCGGCCAGTGGCGCCGACGTGGCGCTGATCACCCGGGGGGGATATGGACTCACGCGCATCCTGCCAGGCATCCGCTACAAATCGGTCGCCAAGGCGATCGAGAGCGGCACCCGATTCGTCGGCCTGAGCGATTTCACCGCGTTCCAGAATGCGGTGCTTGCGACAACCGGCGCTGTCACCTGGTCAGGGCCCGCACTGGGCGAGGATTTCGGCATCGAGGGCGAACCGGACGACATCATGCAGGCCTGCTTCGAGGATTTGCTGAGCGGGCAGGGGGAGGGCACGGGCTGGCGAGTGCCTGTCTCCGAGCAGCGCGAGCGGCTCCTCCAGGTCAAGGGAGCCACCCTGTGGGGCGGTAACCTGGCGATTCTCAGCGCGATGGTCGGCACCCCCTGGTTCCCCGACGTGAAGGGAGGAATCCTTTTCCTAGAAGACGTGCACGAGCATCCCTATCGGATCGAGCGGATGCTGACGCAGTTGCTGTATGCCGGGGTGCTCGGGCGGCAAAAGGCGATCCTGCTGGGGCATTTCACCAACTACAAGCCCTATCCCCACGACAAGGGTTTCCGTCTTCAGACAGTGGTGGACTGGCTGCGTGCGCAGGTGAAATGTCCTGTGTTCACCAGACTGCCGTTTGGCCATGTCGCGACAAAAGTGGCGCTACCGGTGGGCGCCCCGGTCCACCTCGCGGTGGAAGGACGCGACGCCTTCGTGCTGTGGGGGCACCGCCACTAGGGGGACGCTCGCTCGATCGACCGGTCAGCCGACCAGGGGGCTGGGACGCGAGCTGAGGCCGTTCGGCAGCAGGCCCTGGAACTGATCGGTGATGGATG
>JANXVP010000056.1 GCA_025351615.1 Ramlibacter sp.
ATCGCAACCAGCACGGCCGGGTTTTTGACGACCTGCACGGCGCCGGTCAGCGCGATGGCGATGAACCAGACCAACGTCACCGGCCCGAAGAACTTGCCGATATCGCGGGTGCCCCGCTTCTGGACCGCAAACAGCAGCACCAGCACGATCAGGGAGATCGGAACCACATAGGGCTTGGCGGCTGGGGTGACGATCTCGAGCCCTTCGACGGCGGAGAGCACCGAGATGGCGGGGGTGATGATTCCGTCCCCGAAGAACAGCGCGAGACCAAATACGCCGAACATCAGGAGCCGCTGGCGCAGCAGCGGCCGCTCCTTGACGGATTGCGAAGCCAGCGCGAGCAAGGCCATCAGTCCGCCCTCGCCATGGTTGTCTGCCCGCATGATGAGCAAGACGTATTTCAGCGAGACCACCACCGTCAACGTCCAGAAGAACAGGGACAGCACCCCCAGGATATTGCCGTGGGTGATCGGAACCTGCCCGCTGGCAAACACTTCCTTGAAAGCGTAAAGGGGTGAGGTGCCGATGTCGCCGTAGACGACACCGATGGCGCCGAGGGTCAACGCCGCAAGCGAGGATTTTGTTCTTTGCACTGGGAGTCCCCGTCTTCGCGGCCGGCAGGCCGCCGGGGTTTACGTTGCCTTTGGGACCGCTATTGTGCACTCGGCCGCCGGTCGGCAAGGGTGATGTTGCGGCGCAGCAACTAGAACTTGGGACTTAGTCGTAGGTCTCGGCGTCCGGATCGGTGGCTTCCAGCTCGTAGCTCGCGGCCAGCATCGCCAGCCGGCCGATCACCCCGTACATATAGAACCGGTTGGGGGCGCTGGCGCCCGGCTTTTCCCCGGGCTGAGGTAAGCGCGTACTTTCCGAAAACGCAAGCGGCACGTAACTGGCGCCGGGTGCGTTGAGGTTTTCATCGATGCCTCGCTCGGCATGCACGCGGTAGAAGCCGCCCACCACGTAGCGGTCCATCATGTAGACCACCGGTTCGGCCACTGCCTCATTGATGCGCTCATTGGTGAGCACGCCTTCCTGGATGATGACCTGGTCGACCTGGCGCCCGGTCTTGCTGGTGGCCATGCGGCTACGGGTCTTGTCGCTCAGGGAATCCAGGTCTTTCACGTCGCGCACGGTCATGATGCCCATGCCTGAGGTGCCGTTGTCCGCCTTGACCACCACGAACGGTTTCTCGTTGATGCCGTATTCCTTGTATTTGCGCCGGACCTTGGTCAGCAGTGCATCGACGTTGGTGCGCAAGCAGTCCATGCCGGCGCCCGCCCCTTCGCTGAAGTCCACTTCGCCGCACTTGTTGAACATCGGGTTGATCAGCCAGGCGTCGATGCCCAGCAGCTTGCCGAAGCGCTTGGAGACTTCCTCGTAGCTGTGGAAATGGTTGCTCTTGCGCCGCACCGACCAGCCGGCGTGCAGCGGCGGCAGCAGGTACTGCTCGTGGATATCTTCCAGGATTCCCGGGATGCCGGACGACAGGTCGTTGTTCAGCAGGATGGTGCAGGGGTCGAAATTCTTCAGCCCCAGCCGACGCCGCGTTCGTACCACCGGTTCGAGCAGCACCGCCCCCCCGCCCGGGAGCTGGACAGTGGTGGGCTCCTTGAGGTCGGGGTCGATCGAACCAATCCGTACATTCAGGCCGGCCATGTGGAAGATGCGCTGCAACTGGGCCAGATTGCTCAGGTAGAAGGTGCTGCGGATGTTGTTCTCGGGGATGACGAGCAGGTTCTTGGCCTCGGGGCAGATCTTCTCGATCGCGGCCATCGCCGACTGCACGGCCAGCGGCAGCATCTCGGGCGTCAGGTTGTTCCAGCCGCCCGGATACAAGTTGGTGTCCACTGGCGCCAGCTTGAAACCGGCATTGCGGATGTCGACCGAGCTGTAGAAAGGCGGCGTGTGTTCCATCCACTCGAGGCGAAACCAGCGCTCGATGGCAGGCATGGAGTCGAGCACGCGCTGCTCGAGCTCGTTGATGGGCCCACTCAGGGCCGTGACGAGATGGGGAACCATGCGGCCTTGCCTTCGCTTGTTGGGATAGTCACGGGAATTGTAGGGATTTTGGGGCGGTGGCCCAGGTTGCAAGCCCGTCGCCGGGGCTCAGGACAAGCGGGCCAGGGGCAGGTTCAGCAACAGGTTTTGCGGTTTGAGCTTCAGGCGCCCACCGGCATCCATCGCCATGGCGAGGTAAACCGGCCGGCCGGCAAGCTCCGGGCGCATCACCGAAGGCTCGTCGAACTCCAGCCGGAACAGGCAGAGCATGCGCGCCATCCGCTCTTCACTCACGTCCTTGCCCTGGTACAGGTCGTTGAGGACGTCGCTGGATTGCGCGTCGAGGCCGACGTGCCAGACCCAATGGTCGTCGTCGATCTCACGCTCGATGTTGATCCGCACCCCGGCGCCCAGGAAATGGCGGACCCAGGATTGCAGCACCTGGCACAGCGCCACGAGAGCAGGCTGGCCGTGGTTCAGGCTGATCACCAGGTCGTGGCTCTCGTCGCGCCCCCAGTAGCTGTCGGCGTTGTCGTCATAGAGCACGTCGAGTTCGGCGGTTCGCAACACCGCCCCACCTTGCTTGAGCAGTTCACCGATGCTGCCGAAGCTGCCGGTGGCGTGCCGTTCCACCGTTTCGTCGTCGGCCGCCATGACCTGGCCATCCTCCAGCACCGACACCTTCTGGGTGCGGAACAGCATCTCGGCAACACGCGCCTGCATTGCGGTCGCACCGTCGCCCAGCACGTGCCGCACCAGAACCTGCGTGAGTTGGTGCACCAGTAGTGGCGGCACGTCCACGCCCTGGCGGAACAGCGCGAGATAACTGCCCTCCAGCGTGGGATGCACCAGCAGGCGTTCGCGAAAACGCAGCCAGACCGCATAGTTGGCCCGCGCATCCTCGTCCCTCACAAGGGCCAGCTGCGCCTCGGACACCACCAGCCGCGGCTGGTCGGACAGCCGCCGGTGCAGGGCCAGTTCGTCCGCGCAGGACTGCGCCACCGGCGCGAGTTCGGGCCGCGCGAGCAGGCTGCGCAGGAAGTCGTCGCTGACGATCAGGTGGCCTTCGGCGCTGCGCCCGAGGAGGCGGTAACCGCAGTTAGGCCAGTAGTCGTGCATCGGATCGGGGTTGGAGTGGGCACTGGATTTTAAGACCCGCGATCAACGCGAGCTTCCAGTGCCGGCGCGATCAGAGAAACCCGGTCGAGATCCACGGCACGGCGGCGATCAGCACCAGCGCGACGAACAGGGCGCCCAGGTAGGCCCAGACTTTTTTCATGGCCAGATCGGGGTTGACCTTGCCGATCGCGCAGGCGGCGAAGAAGCCGACGCCGAACGGCGGCGCGAACAGGCCCAGCCCCATCGCGAAGATCACCACCATCGTGTAATGCACCTCGTGGATGCCCACGGCGCGGGCGATCGGAAACAGCAGCGGGCCGAACAGCACGATCGCCGGGATGCCTTCCAGAAAGCTGCCGAGCACGACGAAAGCCAGCCCCGAGATGGCCAGGAAGCCCCAGGCGCCCCCGGGCATGGCCGTCATGAGTTGCGCCAGCTGGCGGGAGAAACCCGACTGGGTGAGCGCCCAGGCCATGGCCGTGGCGCAGCCGATGATGATCAGGATGGTGCCCGACAGCGAGGCCGTCCCCACCAGAATCGGATAGAGGCGCGACCACTTGAATTTCCGATAGAGCAGCAGGCCGACGATGAAGGTGTAGGCCACGCCGATGGTGGAGACCTCGGTCGCGGTGGCGGCGCCTTCGACCACGGCACTGCGGATCACGAAGGGCAGGGCCACCGCCGGAATTGCGATCAGAAACGCCTTCCAGATCTCCGGCGCCGACGCCCGTTTGATTCCCGCGAGGCTCTCCTTGCGGCTCTTGAACCACACCACCAAGCCCATGGCCACGGCGCCGACGATGGCCGGCATGAAACCGCCGGTGAACAGCGCGGCGATCGAAACGCCGGTCACCGAGCCGATGGTGATCAGGACCAGGCTGGGCGGAATGGTTTCGGACATCGCTCCCGAGGCGCTGAGCATGGCCACCAGTTCGCCCTCGTTGGCGCCGCGTTTTTTCATCTCCGGGAACAGCGCCGGCGCCACGGCCGCCATATCGGCCACCTTGGAGCCCGAGATGCCGGACACCAAGTACATCGCGCCGATCAGCACGTATGCCAGTCCGCCGCGAAAGTGGCCCACCAGCGTCATCAGGAAGCGGATCATCGCCTCGGCCATGCCCATCGCCTCGATCAGCGCGCCCAGCAGCACGAACAGTGGCACCGCCAGCAGGATCAACCCCGACATGCCCTCGTCCATGCGGCTGATCACGATCGTCAGCGGCGCATTCGTCACGCTGGCCAGGTAGGCAAGGGTGGCGACGCCGAAGGCGACGAAGATCGGCACGCCGAGTGCCACCAGCCCGGTGACCCCGACCAGAAAAAACAGGACCAGGTTGAAGTTGCCCATCGCCAGCAGAACCGGCTTGCCCACCACCAGCAGGGCAGCGATGCCAGCGACGACCGCCAGCGCCAGCGCCAGGTCGCGGCCGCGTGCATGCTCCATCAGCCGGG
>JANXVP010000324.1 GCA_025351615.1 Ramlibacter sp.
GTGGTTGGTGAGGGCGGCGATCGGTGTCATGCAGTGTCCTGGAAGGTTCAGGCATGCTAGCCAGATCGCTGCGGCCGCCGGGTTGCGCAGGTGACAGCCGGGCGGCGCCGACCGGGCGGCCCGGCGCGCAAGGCCTGCGCACAAATCTGTTTTGCTTGTGCTGTAATCATTGGGAAACGGGACTCGAACATTGGGCCGGGACGCGCGCATCACGCAGTGCCACCGCCCCGCCATCCAGACCACAAGGGAATTTCGCCGATGTCCGCGATACCGATTTCTGCTGCCACTGCTGCAGACATGTGTTGGCGCTCCGCGCTGGCCGTGCGTTACGGGCAGGTGCGCCGACACAGCCTGGAATTGGCCGCGCCGCTGTCGGCTGAAGACCAGGGCGTGCAGTCGATGGCCGACGCCAGCCCGACCAAGTGGCACCTGGCCCATGCCAGCTGGTTTTTCGAGGCCGTCGTGCTTGGGCCTTATGTAGCCGGCTACCGGCCGTTCGACGAACGGTTTTTGCGACTCTTCAATTCCTATTATGAATCGCTCGGACCACGTCATCCGCGGCCGCATCGCGGGCTGTTGACGCGCCCCGGCCTGGACGAGGTCCGCGGCTACCGCACCCATGTCGACGCGGCGATGCAGGACTTCATTGCCGGTGCGGATGACGGCGCCTGGCAGGCCGCCGCGCCGCTGGTCGAACTGGGACTGAACCATGAGCAACAGCACCAGGAGCTGATCCTGACCGACATCCTGCATGCGCTGTCGTGCAATCCGCTGCTGCCGGCGTATGCGCACGCAGAAGCCCCGGCGCTCCGCCTGGCGACCGCCGATCCGCCCATGCGCTGGCTGGTGCGGCCGGGCGGCATCCGTCACGTCGGCCATGGCGGGGATGCCTTTGCATTCGACAACGAGACGCCCCGGCACCAGGTTCTGCTGCAGCCCTATCGCATCAGCGACCGGCTGGTGACCTGTGGCGAGTTCGCCCAGTTCGTCGCCGACGGCGGTTACCGCGACCCTGCGCTGTGGCTCTCGGATGGCTGGACCGCGGTGCAGGCTGGTGGCTGGCAGCACCCCGCGTACTGGATCCGGCCCGAGGACCCGCGCGCGCCCGCGTCGCAGTGGCAGGTCTTCGGGCTGCACGGCGCACTGCCGCTCGACGACGCGGCCGTGGTGTCGCAGCTGAGTTTCTACGAGGCCGCGGCTTACGCCGAATGGGCGGGCGCGCGGCTACCCACCGAGTTCGAATGGGAAGCCGCGTTCGACGCGCCAGGCATCGCGCAAATGACCGGACAGGTCTGGCAATGGACCCGGTCCTCCTATGACCCGTACCCGGGCTTTCGCCCGATGGCCGGGGCCGTCAGCGAATACAACGGCAAGTTCATGGTGGGGCAGGTGGTGCTGCGCGGCGGCAGCAGCGCGACCCCGCCCGGTCACAGCCGGCCGACCTACCGCAATTTCTTTCCGCCGGCCGCGCGCTGGCAATTCTCGGGCCTGCGGCTGGCGAAGGACGGCGCATGTTGAGCAGCAGGATTGTCGCCCCGGGTGCGGCTGACGACGCGCGCGCCTCCCAGGGGATGCAGGGGGCGGCAGCGGGCGAGTTTGGATCGGACATGGCGCGGGCCTTGTCGTCGAGTCCACGGAGCATTTCCCCGAAATATTTTTACGATGCGCGCGGCTCGCAGCTGTTCGACCGGATCTGCGAATTGCCCGAGTACTACCCGACCCGGACCGAACTCGACATCCTGCGCATCCATGCCGGCGAGATCGCTTCCCGGGTGGGCCCGTCGGCGGAGATCGTTGAGTTCGGCGCCGGCTCCTGCGCCAAGGTGCGGCTGCTGCTCGATGCGATGGACCGGCCGGCGCGCTACCTGCCGATCGATATTTCGGGCGACCACCTCGCTGCATCCGCCGCGGAACTGCGCATGCAGTATCCGGCCCTGGATGTCCAACCGGTGGTCGCCGACTACACGCGCAGGCTGTTGCTGCCGGCGCAACTGCGGGACGCGGGCCAGCGGGTCGGATTTTTCCCCGGCTCGACCATCGGCAACTTCACCCCGCAGGAAGCCCTGCATTTCCTCGAGGTCACCGGCCAGGTGCTGCGCGGCGGCGCCTTGCTGCTTGGCGCCGACCTGGTCAAGGATCCGGCCGTGCTGCACGCGGCTTACAACGATGGCGAAGGTGTCACCGCGGACTTCAACCTGAATCTTCTGGCCCGCGCCAACCGCGAGCTGGGGGCCAACTTCGTGCTGGACCAGTTCGCGCACAGCGCCTTCTACAATGCTCCGCTGCGGCGCATCGAGATGCACCTGGTCAGCCGCTGTCGCCAGCAGGTAACGCTGGCCGGCCGCTCGCACGCTTTCGAGGAAGGCGAGACCCTGCACACCGAGAATTCGTACAAGTTCACGGTCGACGGCCTGCGTGAGATGGCGGTGCGCGCGGGATTTCGCCCTGGGCCCGTCTGGACCGACCCGCAACGCATGTTCAGCCTGCACTGGCTGCATGCACCACACTGAACACCCATTGGGAGACGAGAGATGAAAGCCATCTGGAACGGCGCCGTGATCGCGCAGAGCGACGACCTTGTGGTTGTCGAAGGCAACCAGTATTTTCCGCAGAGCGCGCTGAACCGCGATTACGTCACCTTCAGCAACCACAAGACCAGCTGCCCCTGGAAAGGGCAGGCCAGCTACTACTCGCTGATGGTCGACGGCGAGATGAACACCGATGCCGCCTGGTACTACGCCGACCCCAAGCCCGAGGCCGACCTGATCAAGGGCCGGGTGGCGTTCTGGAAGGGCGTCAAGATCGAAGCGTGAAAGCGAGCACTCCATGGCAAAAACGATCGAAGTCGACGCGGTCCTCATCGGGACCGGTCAGGCCGCTCCCGCGCTGGCGGTAGCGCTGGCCCAGCGCGGCGAAAAAGTGGCGCTGGTCGAAGGCGGTCTGGTCGGCGGCTCCTGCGTGAATGTGGGCTGCACGCCGACCAAGACCTTGCGCAAGAGCGCGCGCGTTGCTTATCTCGCCCGGCATGCCGCCGAATTCGGCGTTCGCATCGGCAGCGTCGAAGTGGACTTTGCCGCGGCGATGGAACGGATGCAGGCCGGGGTGGACGCAGCGCGCCGCGGCCTGGAGCAATGGATCGCCGGCGAGCCCAACATCGCGCTGCTGCGCGGCTGGGGCGCTTTCACCGGAAAGGCACAAGGCCGCCCTGGATTCGAACTGAAGGTGGGTGAACAACGCGTGCACGCCGATCGCGTGTACCTGAACACGGGCACGCGCGCCTTCATCCCGCCAATTCCGGGCATCGACACCGTGCCTCACCTGGACAATGTCAGCCTGCTGAAGCTGCGCAGCCTTCCCGCGCATCTCGTCATCCTCGGCGGCAGCTACATCGGGCTGGAGATGGGCCAGATCTTCCGCCGCCTGGGCAGCGATGTGACGGTGATCGAAACCGCGCCGCGCATCATCGCTCGCGAAGACCCGGAAATCTCCGCGGCAATTGCGGCGATGCTGGGTGACGAGGGAGTGACCGTGTTGGCCGGCAATCCGGTGGAGCGCATCGAGAAGTCGGATGCCGGCGTCGCAGTGCAGCTTGCCGGGCGCAGGATCGAAGGCTCGCACCTGCTGGTCGCGACCGGGCGGCTGCCCAATACCGGCTTGCTGCAACTCGACACTGTGGGGGTGAAGACCGATGAGCGCGGTTTCGTGCCGACCAACGGCCGGCTGGAAACCAATGTGCCCGGCATCTGGGCGCTGGGCGACATTAACCTGCGCGGGGCTTTCACCCACACCAGCTACCAGGATCACGAGATCGTGCTGGCGAATCATCAGAGCCGTTGCGGCTCGCATGAAAACGCTTCGCGCACGGCGGACGGGCGGGTCCCCACCTACGCCATGTTCACCGACCCGCCACTGGGCCGGGTCGGGCTGTCCGAAGCCCAGGCGCGCAAGTCAGGCCGCACGATGCGGATGGTGGTCTGGCCCATGAGCAAGGTCAGCCGCGCGATTGAAGAGGGTGAGACCTCGGGCCTGATCAAACTGCTGGTCGATGCGCAGGACGATCGCGTCGTCGGAGCCGCGGTGCTCGGGATCAACGCAGACGAAGTCGTCCAGGTGATCAGCAACTTCATGGCGACCGGTGCCAGCTACCACATGCTGCAGCAGGCGTTGCCGATTCATCCCACGGTCAGCGAATTCCTGCCGTTCCTGCTCGGCAAGCTGCAGCCCCTGGTGTAGAGCCGCAGCTTGCCAAGCTTGCCGCATGAATTTTTCGCCACCATTCACACTGCCGGGTCGGCTCGACGGACAGTTGCGCGACCATGGCTACGCTGTGCTGAGCCCGGAGTCGGTGTCGGCGCTGGCCGGTGTGGCGCTGGCCGGGCTCGATGCATTGCGGCCGGCCTGGGACGACCTGCCGCCGGATGACTACCTCAGGGATGGCGGCCGCTACCGGCGCCGCCGTCATTCGTGCTTTGTCGCCGACCACGGCGAGCTGTTGCAGGTGCCGCACCGCGCCCACTGGCAGCCGGTGGAATACAACGCACTGCACGGCGGCATGGAGCGCTGGTTCGCACCGGTCGAGCCGCTGACTGTTGCAACGCCCGCATGGCAAATGTTGATCGTCGCGCTGGCGCACATCAGTTCGCAGCTGAAGGGCCGGCGACCGTGGTACGTCGAAGCGCACCAGTTTCGAATCGACACCACCGATGGCATCGGCCGTCCCACGCCCGAGGGCGCGCACCGTGACGGCGTCGACGTGGTGGCAGTGTTGCTGGTCGGGCGTGCAGGCATCAAGGGCGGCGAGACGCGGGTGTTCGAATCCAATGGCCCCGCGGGCCAGCGCTTCACGCTGACCGAGCCCTGGAGCCTGCTGCTGCTGGACGACGAGCGGGTGGTGCATGAAACGACACCGATCCAGCCACTGGCGCAGGGCGGGCATCGCGACACGCTGGTCGTCACGCTGCGGGCGAACGCCTTTCAGAGCGCTGCATGACGCCCGCCGTCAGTCGCGGATGTCGGCGACCGGATTGGCGCCGAAATCGGGACGCGCCAGGACGGCGAGCACTCTGGCCGCCGCATCCTGCGGCGACGCGAGGGCGCCTTTGTCCTTGAGCCCGATGAAGTTGTCGATGTCGGGGAATTGTTTGCTGTCGGCGCTGCGCAGCTGCACCTGCATGTCGGTGTCGATCACGCCGGGGGCCAGCGAACAGATGCTGGCGCCGTTCGGCCGGCCGGCTTCCTCCAGC
>JANXVP010000096.1 GCA_025351615.1 Ramlibacter sp.
ATCGCAAAATCCGAAGGCGGCGGTGACGAATCAGGTAGTGTCGTTGAAGGCGACCGAGCCCGGCATCGAGGCGAACCTGCGGTTCCCGGGACAGTACTTCGATGAAGAGTCGAATCTGAATTACAACAACTTCAGGAGTTACCAGGCGAGTCAGGGGAGGTATACGCAGGCGGATCCGATTGGACTCGATGCCGGGATAAACCGGTTTGCCTATGTGAGTGGTAATCCGGTCAGCTATGTGGACCCAACGGGATTGGACAGGACGGATTGGTCTCCTGCGCCAGGTCGAAATATCTGGAACGACGGTCCACGGAATGGCAATTGGGGTGGTGGAAAGTGGAGTGGCGGAGTCGCTGGTGGCGGAACTGGGAATGCTGCGCCCACGGACAGTGCTGATGCGTGCTACATGAGGCACGATCAGTGCTACGACGCTGGTCAACTGAAGGTATCTTGCGACGCGGATCTCGTTCGCGAGCTGACCTCGCTTCCGATGAACCCGAAGAAGTGGCCGATGCCGCCAAAGCCAGGAACGGTACCAGACACGATGCAATTTCTTAATGGTGCCCTAACAAAGTTCAAACGATGAACAAGGCGTACGGCGTTATGGCTGGGTTCGCCATCAGCCTAGCGATCGCTGTTTGTGCATACGTTGCCCGCGAGACGCTTTGGCATCTCGGGAAAACTTACTGGCTTGTACTGGGAACGCTAGGATTGACTCACGTCATTTTCACAAGCGTGGCAGTCGTGAAACTGTCGGCAAATCCGTGGCACAGGCTGGGGTTTGTCGCCATCTTGATAGTTGGTCAATTGTGGATGATTCAAGGAATTGCTATGCAGGCCATTTGGTACTTTGGCCGCTTTGCGCCATAGGACTACGCATCCAACGGCTTCCTCTATGTGGGGGGAGATCCTGTTGGTTCGTCCGATCCAACAGGCCTTGTCAAGCTACATGGCAATTGGTGTGGACCAGACTTTTCAGGCGGATTCAGCAAACCTTACGACAAACTTGATGACGCCGAGAAGAAGGCGGTCCTTCCACCAGTCGACAAGCTCGATAGTTGTTGCCAAACCCACGATATCGTATATGCAGCGTGCCGTACGGCCAACCCCTGCGATGCCAAAGCGCGGCAGCAGTGCTTTCAGGCCGCAGACCGCGCGCTCAGCAGTTGCTCCGCGAAAGCCGGATCAGGTTACGGAGCAAATTTGCTCCTCTTTGGTAATCCTCAAACTCGGATAACTGACTTCATGCGCAATTCCTCGCCTCCAGCGGAAGACAATGCGGCCAGCTGCTCATGCACAAAATAAACATATCGTCGATAAGAAGCAAATCATGGGGTATCGGGATTGGCTTCGGTGCTTTGCATATCGCCCTTATCGTCATCTTCTTGGTCGTGGTGGGATTTGGACTTGGGGGCGAAGCACGGCTGTTATGGGCGCTTTGGATACCAATCGACTTTCCTGTCTCGATGTTGGTCGCACTAGGGTTGGAGCACATCCCTATGACCACTGACGGTCTCCAAACCCTGCTTGCCTGGTGGCCACTTATTGTTCACGGCATTTTCGGCACAGTATGGTGGTTCGTCCTTCCGTTCACGGTCTCGAGAGTTCTGGAGCGTCTAAACCGTTCAAAATTAAAAGTTTAGCAATTCGGGCCTTGAGCGTCGCGCAGTTCGGTGCCCAACACACGGCTTCACCCCACCAGCTTGAAATGCTTGCGGCTGAAATCCAGCCCGGTGAGTTTTTCCAGCTTCATCGAAAGCCGGTACTTGCGCTCCTTGGGCGTGAGCTGGTAGTCGGGATTGAAAGTGATTTCCTGTTCGGCCTGGGTCGCGATCCAGTGCGCCATCACCGCCGGATGTGTGCCCTGGAAGGGCGTCACGGCCTGCGGATCGAAGTTGGCGTAGGTGATCTTCATCGGCGTCGAGCCGGCCCAGTACTTCGCCACCTGGTCCAGCTTGGCCTGCATCTGTTCGGCCTTGCGCACCCAGCCATAGTGGTAAATGTGCGCATTGACCAGCGCCGCGCGCGGATTGCGCGGCCGCTTGTGGCTGTCCATCACCAGCCAGTACTGTCCGTCCGGCGCATAAGTGCGGATCGTGTTGCGCACCAGCCGGCATTCGCGCCGGTACCAGCCCGGACTGATCGACACGTAGTGCGGCGTGCCGTAGAAATGCAGGTAGTCGAACACCAGCGCCTCGACGGCCGGATTGCCGTGGTGCCGTTCGACGCTGGCGCGAATCTGCGCCAGCTCGCCTTCATGCACCACCTCGTCGCCTTCCAGGTAGAAGGCCCAGTCGCCGGTGCACGCGTACTGCGCGATCATTTTCTGCTGCGCATAGACAAAGCCGCGGTCGGCCATGCCTTCGTTCCAGACGGTCTCGATGATGCGGATCTTCGGGTCACCGATGGCCCGCACCCGCTGCAGCGTGTCGTCGTCGCTCTTGCCGACGGCGACGACGAATTCGTCCACCAGCGGCAGCAGCGAGCGGATCGACTCCTCGAACGGGAAGCCCAGCATCACGCCGTTGCGGATGAAGGTGAAGCCGCTGATCGACACCGTCATCCGGGCAGTTCCTCGGCGGTCGAATCGAGATCGGCGCCGCCGGCGACCAGGCTTTGCAGGCGGGCGTAAGCGCCGCCCGCGCGCAGCAGCTGGGCGTGGGAGCCGGTCTCGACGATCTGGCCGGCGCTCATCACGACGATGGTGTCGGCATGCTCGATGGTGGACAGCCGGTGGGCGACGATCAGCGTCGTGCGGCCGGCCATCAGGCGTTGCAACGCGCTTTTCACGGCCTGTTCAGATTCGGTGTCCAGCGCCGACGTCGCCTCGTCCAGCACCAGGATCGGCGCGTCCTTGTACAGCGCCCGGGCGATGGCGAGCCGCTGGCGCTGCCCACCGGACAGCTGGGTCGCGTTGTGACCGACGGGAGTGTCAATGCCGGCCGGCAGGGACTGCACGTAGTCGGCGAGATTGGCAGCCTCGAGTGCCTCCAGCACCCGGGTCCGGTCCACCGCGACTCCGAGCGCCACATTGGCGGCGACCGTGTCGTTGAACATCACGACATCCTGGCTGACGAAGGAGAACTGCCGGCGCAGGTCGCGCAGGTCCCAGTCGGACAACGCGACACCGTCGAGCCGCACGCTGCCGTTGCTGGGGTCGACGAAGCGCGGCAACAGGTTCACCAGCGTGGTCTTGCCTGACCCGGAGCTGCCCACCAGCGCGATCGCGCGCCCGGGCTGGATATCCAGGTCGACGCCGTCCAGCGCATCGCGGGCGCCGCTCGGGTAGCGCACGCGGACGTCGTGGAATTCGATGTGGCCCCGCGCCCGTTCCGACCGGTGGCTGCCGCCTCTTTCGTCCGGCGTCTGCTCCAACAGGTCGAGCCCGCGTTCCACCGCGGTCAGGCCCCGGGTGATCGGCGTCGCCACTTCGGACAGGTGCTTCATCGGGGCCATCATCATCAGCATCGCCGTGATGAAGGACGCGAAACCGCCGACGGTGATGCCCTGGTGGCTGCTTTCCCACAGACCGGCCACGACCACGGCCGACAGCGCCGACGCCGCCAGCAGTTGCGTGATCGGTGACATGGACGCGCCGGCGATGGTCGATTTCATGGCCAGCCCGCGCAACTGGTTGCTCAGGTCATCGAAGCGGCGGTCCTGGGTTTGCTGCGCGGCGTGCAGTCGAACGACGCGCTGGGCGAGGACGTTTTCCTCCACGACGTAGGCCAGCTTGTCGGTCGCAGCCTGGCTGGCCCGGGTGATCGCCTGCAGGCGCCGGGCCAGCAGCCGCACCACCACCGCCACCGTCGGGAAAATCACCATCACGATCAGCATCAGCTTCCAGTTGAGGAAAAAGAGGTATCCCATCAACGCCAGCAGCGTCAGGCTGTCGCGCACCAGCGAAAAGAGCGCCGTGATCAGCAGCGACGTGCCGATCTGCACCTCGTACACCAGCGTGTTGGCCAGCGAGCTGCTGGTCTGCGCCACGAAGAGCGCCGGCGTTGCCGTCATCAGCTTGGCGAACAATTGCCGGCGCAGCGTCTTCATCGCGTCGTTGGTGGCGTAGGCCAGCGAATACTGCGCGCAGAAATTGGCCATCCCCCGCACGGAGAACAGCGCCAGCACAAAGACCGGCACCATCCACAACTTCAGGTCGCCGCCCTGGAAGCCCCGGTCCAGCAGCGGCTTGAGCAGCGCCGGGATCAGCGGCTCGCAGGCGGCGGTCACCAGCACGGCGCCCGCGGCGATGAGCAACGCGGTGCGCTGGGACCGGAACAGGGTCACGCCGCGCGCCAGCCGCCGCCAGTAGCTCATGCCGGATTCCGCGCCCCGGACGGCGCGGCGCCCGCTTGCAATGGCGTCATCAGGACCCCCAGCACGAACACGATCATGTGGCCCTCGGGAAAGGTGCGGAAGTGGCCGCTGAACAGGCTGGTCGCGCTCCAGGCCAGCAGCGACGCGGCCGCCATCTGCCCGTAGATCGTGCTCTTGTCGCAGGCCCGGTAGAGGCAGAGCAGCAGGAACAGGAAGGTGGCGAGGCCGATCGCCCCGTTTTCGACCAGCACGAACAGGTACTGGTTGTGCGGGTCATCGAAGGACGCGGCCTTCCAGCCGGTGTAGCGCTGGCTGACCAGCGCGGCGAACTGCCCCTTGAAACTGCCGGTGCCGGTGCCCAAAAGAGGGTGTTGCGCGACCATCTCCAGAGCTGTGTGATAGAGCAGCATGCGCTCGCCCAGGGAGTTGACCTGCTTGACCGACATGTAGGTGCTGGCCTCGTCCACGCCCTGCATCACGCGTTCGCGCACGGTACTCGACAGCTGGAACACACCGACCGCAATCAGGCTGGCCGCGGCCAGGCCGATCAGCACGCCGCGCAGGCCGCGCCACAGGCCGAAGGCGACCACCACGAACACCAGGAAAGCGAGGTAGCCGCTGCGGCCGGTCGTCACCATGACGATGTTCAGCAGGAAGCCCAGGGACAGCAGCAGGAAGACAACCCGCCGCCGCAGGTCCGGCGACTGGCTCGCATACCAGAGCGACAGGAAGCAGGCCATGGCGAAGGACATGGCCTGGGTGGCGTGGGAATGCAGGACATTCGTCGGCATCCGGCGCGGAAACAGGCTGTGGACGGCAGGCAGCGCCAGGCCGAACGACAACGCCAGCGCCACCACGTTGACCAGCATGAAGGCCGCCAGGAACGAGCGCCGGGGCGCTTCGGCGCCGAACAGCAGCGCCAGCGGCAGGATGTAGAGGATCTTGCGGTCCGCGTACAGCGACTCCCAGGCGTAGTCCAGGGGCGCGTCCGTGTACAGGATGCCGATCGCCTGCCAGCCAAGGTACAGCCCGATGGCAAGCGCCACCCAGCGGGGAAACGTCGACCACGCCAGGCTGCGCCGTTCCGGTCCGACCAGGACACACAGGAACAACAGCAGGAACACGACCAGTCCGAAGTTGGCCAGCGCCGTTGAAAACAGGTTGACGCTGCCGGTGAAGATTGCCGCGCCCTGCGCCCGCGCCAACCAGGGACCGTGCGGAAGCGTTTCGGCGTTGGCCGGCGATGTCAGGATGGCCATGGCTGATGCCTCAGGCCCGGCTCTTGCGGCGCCACAGCTTTTTCCAGCGGAACTGCAGCGACTGGAACCAGAGCGGGTGGGACGCGGTCAGGGACGACGGGAAGCGGCCGTTGTGGCTGCCCTGTTCCACGATGGGAGGCTCCAGCCAGTACATGGGGGTGCCGGTCTCGCGGTCGATGGCTTCCAGCAGGTGGTCGATCGGGCGCGCGATCCCGTGCTTCCCGATCCACTGCAGCCGGCGCTTGACCGCGCCGCGATTGACGATGTACGAGTCGGCGAACTTGCCCTGGTCGCGGCGGTACAGCAGCCGTCCAGGCTCCAGGTCCGCCTTGGGGACGTAGTAGTGCCCGCCGCAGCCCAGGAACGTCACGTGGGGGACCGTGATGGCCGTGTCCTGCGCCAGGGCCCGCTCCAGCGCGGCGGCGAAGTCCGGCGCCAGGATCACGTCGTCTTCAAGCACCAGCACCCGCTCGTGGCCGCGCTGGTCGGCGAGCACATGGGCGCGCCAGTGCTTGAGCGCACAGGACTGCTGGGCCGGCGACAGCGAGTCGGTCTGGATCATCTGCTTGCGCAAGGCATCGGGAATCGCGCCAACGTCGTAATCGAGAATGAACTCATGGGCCATTCCCAGCGCGGACAGCTGCGCTTCGATCAGCTTGCGCCGCTTGGCCAGGCTGGCGGCGTGGATGACGAAGATGGCATCAATGCCCTGGGGGGTCTGCATGATCAGGGGGCGGGCAGGAGCTGCCGCCGGATATCGGGGATGCGCAAACTCCCGAGTGTACAAGTCGCCGTGCCGGCCAACTGCGGATAATGCCAGCTCCGCCCATGTCCCTGTCCGTCGTCGTCATCACCCGCAACGAAGCCGCCAACCTGCGCGCCTGCCTGGATTCGGTGCCCTTCGCCGACGAAATCGTGGTCCTGGACAGCGGCAGCAGCGACGACACCGTCGCGATCGCCGCAGCTTGCGGGGCGCGGGTCAGCCAGTCCGCCGACTGGCCGGGCTTCGGACCGCAGAAGAACCGCGCGCTCGCGCTGGCCACCGGCGACTGGGTGCTGTCGCTCGACGCCGACGAGCGCGTCACGCCGCAACTGGCGGCGCAGATCCAGGCCGCCATCGCCTCGGGCCGGCACGAGGCCTACGAGATCGCGCGCCTGACGCGGTTTTGCGGCACCTGGATCCGCCACTGCGGCTGGACGCCGGACTACGTGCTGCGGCTATTTCGCCGGGGCCAGGCGAGATTTTCGGACGACCTGGTCCATGAGCGCGTGGTCACGGAACTCGCGACCCGTCCCGGGCGTCTGACCAGTTCATTGCTGCATGAAAGCTACCCGACCCCCGCACATTACTGGCGCAAGCTCGAGGCCTACAGCCAGGCCTGGGCGCTGCAGCAGCACCGGCAAGGCCGCCGCGCCTCGATGGCGCGGGCCGGCGCCGCCGCGGCCGTGGCTTTCTTGCGCAGCTACCTGCTGCGGCTGGGCTTTCTCGACGGTGCGATGGGTTTTGCCGTGTGTACCATGCAGGCCCAAGCTGCTTTCGGCAAATACTTCGCCCTTTATTGCCTGAACCGACAAGATGATCCAAGACTCCCCGAACCTCCCGCCTGAATTGCGCCGCCGTGCGATGCTGGCCGGGCTACTCGCGTCGCCTTTCGGCCTGGCCCAGGCCCAGTTCCGCGTCGAAGTCACCGGCGTCGGCCTGACCCAGTTGCCGATCGCGATTGCGCCGTTCCGGGGCGAGGCCCAGGCGCCGCAGAAGATCGCGGCCATCGTGCAGGCCGACCTCGAGCGCAGCGGCCAGTTCCGGGCGCTGGACCCAAGCGGGGCCACGCTCGATGAGAGCAGCCGCCCGGACATGGCGCCCTGGCGCCAGAAGGGGGCCGATTCGCTGGCCGCCGGCAGCGTCAGCCGGCTGGCCGACGGCCGCTACGACGTGCGCTTCCGGCTCTGGGACGTGGTCCGCGCGCAGGAACTCGGCGTGCTCGGGCTGGTGGTCACCCAGGGCGACCTGCGACTGGCCGCGCACCGCATCGCCGACTTCATCTACGAAAAGCTCACCGGCGAGAAGGGCGTTTTTTCGACCCGCATCGCCTACGTGACAAAGGCGGGGAGCCGGTTCAACCTCTGGGTGGCGGATGCCGACGGCGAGAACGCGCAATCCGCCCTGGCCAGTGCGGAACCGATCATCTCGCCCTCCTGGTCGCCCAATGGCAACCAGGTGGCCTATGTGTCGTTCGAGTCGCGCAAGCCCGTGGTGTATGTGCACGAGGTCTATGGCGGCAAGCGCCGGCTGATCGCCAACTTCCGCGGCTCCAACAGTGCGCCGGCCTGGGCTCCCGATGGCCGCTCGCTGGCCGTCACGCTCAGCCGCGACGGTGGCTCGCAGTTGTACACCATCGATGCCAACGGGGGCGAGCCGCGCCGCCTGACCCAGTCTTCGGGCATCGACACCGAGCCGGTGTACGCACCGGACGGGCGCAGCATCTATTTCGTCAGCGACCGTGGCGGCGCGCCGCAGATCTACCGCATGCCCACCAGCGGCGGGACCCCCGAGCGCGTCACCTTTACGGGGAGTTACAACATATCGCCAACCATCAGCCCCGATGGCCGGTGGCTTGCGTACATTTCGCGGATCAGCGGCGCCTTCAAACTGCAGGTGATGGAGTTGGGCGGTACAGCCGTCAACAGCATCACCGACACCAGCGCCGATGAGCGGCCGAGTTTTGCGCCCAATGGGCGCCTGATTGTTTATGCGACGCGCCAAAACGGACGGGAAGCGCTGATGACCACCACGCTCGACGGCAAGATCAAGGCCCGACTCGCGGGGCAGGGTGGCGATATCCGCGAGCCCGCATGGGGCCCGTTCCAGAAATGATTTTCCTTTCAGGAGGTTTTCCTTGATGTTCAATCGCATGCTTACGGCCTGTGCCGTGGCCGCCGTCCTGGCCGGTTGCGCCTCCGGCGTGAAACTCGACGACGTGCCGGTCGAAGACCGCAGCGGCAGCGCCGTCCAGGCTCCCGGCGCCGACGCAACCGCGGGCCGCGGCACGCTGAGCGCGGTGACCCCGGTGCAGACGGCGCCTCGTCCGGGCGACACGATGGGCCCTGCCAACGTCGCCCGGATCGTCTATTTCGATTACGACAGCGATGCGATCAAGCCGGAGTTCCAGACCCTGATCGAAGCGCAGGCGCGTTTCCTCAAGGCCAACGGATCGCGCAAGGTGGTGGTCGAGGGCCATACCGACGAACGCGGTGGCCGCGAGTACAACCTGGCGCTGGGCCAGCACCGGGCCGAGGCCGTGCGTCGCTCGCTGGGCCTGCTGGGCATCGGCGACAACCAGGTCGAGGCCGTGAGCTTCGGCAAGGAGAAGCCGGCCGCCCCCGGCAGCGACGAATCGTCCTGGGCGCAGAACCGGCGCGCCGAGATCGCCTACCGGTGATGAAGGCAAGTCCAGGTTTCTTGCGGCCGTTGGGCGCAGCTTTGCTGATCTGTGGCCTCTTGTTTACAGGCCAGTCGCGGGCGGCCCTGTTCGATGACGACGAGGCGCGCCGGGCCATCCTGGACCTGCGCGGCAAGGTCGAGCAACAGAGGCAGGCGGCCGATGCCGCGATGCAGCGCCAGGCCGAGGACCTGCGGCGCACGGGGGAGGAAAACGGCGTGCTGCGTCGCAGCCTGCTCGACCTGCAGAACCAGATTGAGGCCCTTCGCAACGAAATCGCGCGTCTGCGCGGTCAAGGCGAGCAACTCGCGCGGGACGTGTCGGAGCTGCAGCGCCAGCAAAAGGACGTCTCACAAGGCGTCGAGGAGCGGCTGCGCAAGTTCGAGCCCTCGAAGGTGTCGCTGGACGGGCGCGAGTTCACCGCCGATCCGGCCGAAAGCCGCGACTTCGACGCCTCGCTCGCGATCTTTCGCCGCGGCGACTTTCCTGCGGCGCAAACCGCCTTCACCGAATTCGTGCGGCGCTATCCGCAAAGCGGCTACCGCACGACGTCGCTGTTCTGGCTGGGCAACGCGCAGTACGCCAACCGCGACTACCGGGGCGCCATCGCCAACTTCCGGGCGCTGCTGGCGCAGGCCCCTGAGCATGCACGGGCCCCAGAGTCACTGCTGTCGATCGCGAATTGCCAGATCGAGCTGAAAGACAATCCTGGCGCACGCCGCACGCTCGAAGAATTGACGCGTGCTTATCCACAGTCCGAAGCCGCCAACGCCGCGCGCGAGCGGCTGGCCAGGGTCAAGTAGGCCCGCGACCGCCACCCGATGACGCACCTGGACGAGGCGGCGACTCCGAGCGCCGCTGCGGAGGAGTCCGATCTCCAGCGCCGTTTTGGGGGCCTGGAGCGGCTGTACGGCGTCAGTGGGGCCCGCGCCATCCGCCAAGCCCATGTGGCTGTCGTCGGGATTGGCGGCGTCGGCTCATGGGCGGTGGAGGCGCTGGCGCGCAGCGGGGTCGGCGAACTCACGCTGATCGACCTCGACCATGTCGCGCAATCCAATATCAACCGGCAGGTCCATGCGCTCGCAAGCACCCTCGGGCAGGCCAAGGTCCAGGCCATGGCCGAGCGCATCGCGCAGATCAATCCGGCTTGCCGCGTGCACGGCATCGAAGAGTTCGTCGAGCCGCAGAATTGGGCGCTGCTGGCACCGGCCGGCGTGACAGCCGTGATCGATGCCTGCGACCAGGTCAGTGCCAAGGTGGCGATGGCTGCATGGGCGCGCGACAAGCAAGCCTTGTTCATCAGTGTCGGCGCCGCGGGCGGCAAGCGGCTGGCCCACAAGGTCGATATCGACGACCTGGCCAGCACCACGCACGACCCGCTGCTGGCGCAGCTTCGCTACCAGTTGCGCAAGCACCATGGCGCACCGCGCGAGGGCAGGAAGATCGGCGTGGCCTGCGTCTTCAGCCGTGAGCCGGTGGCGCCGCCAGACGCTTCCTGCGCGGTCGAGGGTGAGGGCGACGGCTCGCTGAACTGCCATGGGTACGGCTCGGCCGCCAGCGTGACCGCGACCTTCGGCTTCTGCGCGGCCGGATGGGTCATGGACCGGATCGCGAGCGGGAGCGCCTCCCCGACCACGTTATAATCGGTGGCTTTGCTGGAGCGCGAAAGCGTGTCAGCAAGGTATGTGGGACGTTAGCTCAGTTGGTAGAGCAGCGGACTTTTAATCCGTTGGTCGCAGGTTCGAATCCCGCACGTCCTACCAGAAACATGGCATCGCGCCTCGAAAGCCTGCTACTAAAACGGTAGCAGGCTTTTTCTTGCATGGATCGGCGACAGTCTGGTGACAGTATCGTTTAGAACGGCATTTCGTCACAGACCACTTCAATTCGTACCGGGTAGTCAAAATTACCGTCTCCGGTCACCAACCTGACGTGCACTCTGCCCGCGACCTTGTACTCATCCTTCAATTCTTCGCCTGCCTTAGCAAACGCAAGGTATTTTTCGCCCCTGAACTTGAGTTGCGCCCACGCTTTTTTGGGAAGCCGGCGGACTGGCGGCACGAGGAAGTGTCGGAATGCAAATTCCGGGATGTCTGACTCAGTCGAGGGGCAGTCACGACCGTCCTGCTTGATCGTCCAACCCTTACCGGTGTAGAAGTAGATAGCTTCTACATCGGCCGCGTTCATGTCCGTCTCGTTGTGCAGATCGAACTTGAAATCGACGGTGCCAATCGCGCGCCATTTGTTGCGGTCCAAACTGCCAGTGGCGCTCTTTAGCCCGACTTTTATGCGGCTCTCCCTGACAGTCCTAATTTGTTCTTTCGCCCATTCAATTTCTACTGCCAATTGTGTCTTGAGGCTTGCTATTGACTTTCCATACACGATGTGTCGGTGATGCTTTAGGTCGAAGGGTATGTCGGCTGTTTCTTGTGTCAACAGAATGCACAGCTTGTCCATCGCATGTGCATAGCCGACTTCGTAGAAGACATTCGGATTCTGCCCGGTCATGTCCGCGACAAGGAAATCAGCGGCCTGTATCTGCCTATAGATGCGATCGAGAATCCCTTCCCTGAATATCTGTTCGTCAACGCGTTCCGCGTCAACGCCCAGTCGGCTAGCCGTTTCCTTGATGCCCAACTTATAGATGTCATCGAACTCAGACGCGAAGGGCATCAGGACGAATGCAAATAGGTCGTTTGCCATGTGGTCTTCTCTATGTGCTGCCGGGCATCGTACGCGGTATGAACCGGACGAAGCCCGATCCCGCGAACCGATTGATGACCCGTTCGCGGGATCGGGCTGGCTACACGCTTTCCCCTAGGAACCACAGCCTCTTGTTTT
>JANXVP010000118.1 GCA_025351615.1 Ramlibacter sp.
CTATCGGCAATCCGCGACGTCACGCTCAGCCTGGACGTGCCGCAGGTTGACCGCAGCGAGCGACCGTTCGTGCGGATGCGCGAATCGGCGATCGCGCTGGCCGCCGCGATGGACGGCCTGATCACCGACGACAACGGTCAGGTGATCCGCCTGGAGTCCCTGGACGACATCGGCGCCGACCTGGAACAGCTGTACGACACGCTCGACGGCCGTGACCTGTCGGCCGGCTCGGTGCTGGCGCGGCGGCTCTTTTCCTGACGGTCGGACGCAGTGGGCACAGCGACGTCGGTCCAGCAGCGCATCGACGCCCTGCGTGGACTGCTGCACCACCACGCCCACCGCTACTACGTGCTCGATGCGCCGGAGATCCCCGACGCCGAGTACGACCGCCTTGACCGCGAACTGCAACAGCTCGAAACGGAGCACCCGGAGTTGCAGTCGCTTGATTCGCCGACCCACCGCGTCGGAGGCGCCACGCTGGACGGCTTCACCAAGGTCCGGCACCGGGTGCCGATGCTGTCGATCCGCACCGAGACCGACACCGAGCCCTCGGGCGCTCTGAACTTTGACGCGCGGGTCCGGCGTGAGCTGGGGCTCGCCGAGTCCGAGCCGCCGGTGGAGTACGTCGCGGAACTCAAGTTCGACGGCCTGGCGATCAACCTGCGCTACGAGAACGGCGTGCTGGTGCAGGCGGCCACCCGCGGCGACGGCGAGATCGGCGAGGAGGTGACGCAGAACATCCGCCAGATCGGGCAGATTCCGTTGCGGCTGCCGGAGGATGCGCCGCCGGTGCTGGAAGTGCGCGGCGAGGTCTACATGCGGCGCGACGACTTCGAGTCGCTCAACGAGCGCCAGCGCGAGAAGATCGCCAGGGGTGCGAAGAACGAGAAGACCTTCGTCAATCCGCGCAACGCTGCAGCCGGCGCGGTGCGCCAGCTGGACCCGGCCATCGCGCGCCAGCGTCCGCTCAGCTTCTTCGCCTACGGCTGGGGCGAGTTGTCGGCGCCGCAAGATGGCGGGCCGCAATTCGAGACTCATTACCAGGCGCTGCTGACGCTGCGCTCCTGGGGCTTCCCGGTGCATCAGGAAACGTCGCAGGTGAGCGGCGCGGGCGAGCTGGTGGCTTTCTACAACCGCATCGGCAAACTGCGCGACCAGCTGCCGTTTGACATCGATGGCGTGGTCTACAAGGTCAACAGCATCGCGCTGCAGAAGCAGCTCGGTTTCGTCACCCGCGAGCCGCGCTGGGCCGTCGCCCACAAGTACCCGGCACAGGAGCAGCTGACCACCGTGGAAGCGATCGACGTGCAGGTCGGTCGCACCGGGAAGCTGACGCCGGTCGCCAAGCTGGCGCCGGTGTTCGTCGGCGGCGTGACGGTCACCAATGCCACGCTGCACAACGAGGACGAGGCCCGGCGCAAGGACGTGCGGGTCGGCGACACGGTGATCGTGCGGCGCGCGGGCGATGTCATTCCGGAGGTGGTTGCAGTGGTGCCGGAAAAGCGGGTCAAGGACGCGCCCGTCTTCACCATGCCACGCATCTGCCCGGTCTGCGGCTCCGCCGCCGTGCGGGAAGAGGGCGAAGCCGATTACCGCTGCACCGGGGGATTGTTCTGCGGCGCCCAGCGCAAGGAGGCGATCCTGCATTTCGCGCAGCGGCGGGCGATGGATATCGAGGGCCTGGGCGACAAGCTGGTGGACCAGATGGTCGATGCCGGCGTGATCCGCACGCTGCCCGATCTGTACAAGCTGGGACTGGCGACGCTGGCGGCGCTGGAACGGATGGCCGCCAAGTCGGCGCAGAACGTGCTCGCCGCGCTGGAAAAATCCAAGCAGGCGACGCTGCCGCGCTTCCTGTATGGACTTGGCATCCGGCATGTCGGCGAAGCCACCGCGCGCGACCTGGCACGGCATTTCGGCAAGCTCGATCCGATCATGGACGCGAGTGTCGTCCAATTGCTCGAAGTGCCTGACGTGGGCCCGGTGGTGGCCGAGAGCATTCATACGTTTTTCGCGCAGCAGCATAACCGCGAGGTGGTCGAACAACTTCGCGCTTGTGGCGTCACCTGGCCCGAAGGGGAGCCCCAAGCCCGCGCGCCCAAGCCGCTCGCCGGCAAGACGGTGGTGCTGACCGGCAGCCTGCCGACCCTGAGCCGCAACCAGGCGAAGGACCTGCTGGAGGCGGCGGGCGCCAAGGTGGCCGGCTCGGTCAGCAAGAAAACCGACTACGTCGTCGCCGGCGCCGAGGCCGGCAGCAAGCTGGACAAGGCGACGTCGCTCGGCGTCGCAATTCTCGACGAGGCCGGATTGCTGGATCTGTTGCGCCCTGGCACTTGAGGAGCTGTCGGGATCAGGCGTCCGGGGGTATCTACCACGCGAAAAAAATGCGGCGGATCCCTATCATGGCCGGGACTTTCAATTTCACCCTGGACAGGACAAGACATGGAGACTCCCAAGATTCGGCGGGTGGTGACTGGGCATGACGACGCCGGCCGCGCCGTCGTGAAGATCGACGAAATCTGCTCCCATTTCCAGCAGGGCCGGCCAGGCGGCCATGTCTGCAACATCTGGACCACGGACGCCACGCCGGCCGACAACGCAGCGGAGGCCGACAGCGGCTTGCGCGAGGGCAAGTTCACGATGATCGAGGATGGCAGCGTGTTCCGAATCCTCGACTTCAGGCCTGGGATCCAGGCGCGCATCCACCGCACCGACACGGTCGACTACATCATCGTGATGTCGGGCGAGATCGACATGGAGCTCGAACCGGGCGGCCAGGAGGTCCATCTCAAAGCCGGCGACGTGATGGTGCAGCGCGGAACGGTGCACAACTGGATCAACCGCGGCACCGAGTCCTGCGTGATGGCCGTCATCCTGATCCACGCAAAGTCCGCCGTGGCTGGCGGCAAAACCCTGACGCCCTTCGGCTGATGGACGACGCCCCGGAGACGTCCCAGTCATGCCATTGACCCTCATCCACGGCGCGTCCATCCACTACCAGGTGTTCGGCACGTCCGGACCCTGGCTTGCCCTGGTCACCGGCGGGCGACGCGGCTTCGGCGAGTTCGTGGCGCTGGCCGGCAAGATCGCCGCCCAGGGCTTTCGCGTGCTGTTGCATGATCGCCGCAACACCGGCGCCTCCGACGTCGTCATCGAAGGCGACGAGGGCGAAGAGGAAATTTGCGCCGACGACCTGGCGGCATTGCTCGGCCAGCTCGGCGCTGCACCAGCCTTCGTCGGTGGCACGTCGTCCGGCGCGCGGATGTCGATGCTGGTCTACCTGCGCCATCCCGGCGCGGTGCGCGGACTGGTCCTGATGCGGATCACCGGCGGCGACTTCGCGGCTGGCCGGCTGCCCGAGATGTACTACGGCCAGTTCATCCGCGCCGCGCGCGAAGGCGGCATGGCCGCGGTGTGCGCGACCGAGCAATACCAGGAACGCATCGCCGCCAACCCGGCTAACCGCGAGCGCCTGATGGCGATGGACCCGCAAGACTACATCCGGGTGATGGACCACTGGCTCGACATCTTCCAGGCCGGTCCGCGCAAGCCGGTGCTGGGAATGCGCGACGACCAGCTCGCCGCCATCGCCGTTGCGACCCTGGTGGTGCCGGGCAATGACCACACCCATGCGTCCGTCAACGGAATCGCCGCTGCGCAGCGCATCCCGGGCAGCGAGTTGTTCCAGCTGCCGATCGAGGACGAGGACGTGCCGCTGCTGCCGTTCTCGGCCTGGGCTCAGCACGAGGAGGCGCTGGCCGGGGCGATCGCGCAGTTCATGCACAAGGTGGCGGGCACCGGCCGCTGATCCGTTTCACAGACCGACTGGAGATCCCGTGGTAAAAATCAGCCTTGTACTCAGCTGCCTGTGGTTCGCCGTCCTGGCTCCGGCAGCGCACGCACAGGCGTATCCGACCAAGCCGCTGCGGATCATCGAGCCGGCGGGACCGGGTAGCGCAGTGGATGTCTTCGCGCGCAAGCTGTCGACGCCCCTGGCTGAGAAGCTGGGCCAGCCGGTGCTGGTGGAAAACCGCGCAGGCGCGAATAGCGCCATCGGCGCCCGCGAGGTGGCCCGTTCGGCACCGGACGGCTATACGCTGCTGCACGCGAATATCAACAACTCGCTCAACGACATCCTCACCAACGACAGCTGCTGCAAGCTGAACGAGGCCCTGGTCCCGATCACCATGCTCACCAGCACGCCGCTGGTGATGGTCGTGAACCCGACCGTCGCGCTCCATACGCTCAAGGAATATCTTGCCGCCGCGAGGAGCCAGCCGGACAAATTCACCTTCGCGTCCGGCGGCGCCGGGTCCATCACGCAACTGCTGGGGGAGAAGATCAACCTCACGGCTGGGATCAAGGCACGGGACATTCCGTACAAGGCGATCGGCGCGGAATTGCCGGACCTGCTTGCGGGCCATGTGTCGACGGCCTACCTGGCTCCAGTGGTGGTTGCGCAGCACATCCAGTCGGGCAAGCTGGTGGCGCTCGGTGTGGCCGGCCACCGCCGCATCCCGATCCTGCCCGACGTGCCGACGCTGGCCGAAGCCGGCTTGGCCGACGTCGAGGCCTCTGGCTGGAACGGCTTGTTCGTGCCTGCCGGCACGCCGCGCAGCGTGATCGCGCGCCTGCACGCCGACATCGCATCGATCATGGCTTCGCCAGCGTTCCGAAGCGAGGCGGTGAACCTGGGCTATGAGCTGGGCGGAGAAGGCCCCGACGAATTCACCGCCTACATCAAGGGCGAACTGACCAAATGGGGCAAGGTGATCCGCGACGCGAAAATCAAAGCGCAATAGCGGCGCCGGGGCGCGCCGGCCGCTCCCTTCCCGGGGCGCTATGCTTGCGGCATGACTGTTCGTGAAATCCTGAAGATGGGCGATGAGCGCCTGCTGCGCATCGCCAAGCCCGTCCCCCAATTCGATACCGACGACGTGCACCTGCTGGTGTCGGACATGTTCGAAACCATGCACGCGGTCAACGGAGCCGGCCTGGCGGCGCCGCAGATCGGGGTCGATCTGCAGCTCGTGATTTTTGGCACTGGTGCGGCGAATCCCCGCTATCCCGATGCGGCGCCGGTGCCTCGCACCGTGCTGCTCAATCCCGTCATCACGCCGATCGGCAACGCCGAAGAAGAAGACTGGGAAGGCTGCCTGTCGGTGCCCGGGCTGCGCGCGGTCGTGCCACGCTGGGCCAGCATCCGCTACCAGGGCTTCGACCAATATGGCGACCCGGTCGACCGCACCGTCGAAGGCTTCCACGCCCGCGTGGTGCAGCACGAGTGCGATCACCTGGTCGGCAAGCTCTATCCGATGCGGGTGCGCGACTTCAGCAGGTTCGGCTACACCGAGGTGCTGTTTCCGGGCCTGGACGCCAGCGCCGATGACTGAGATCTTGCGGGACGGACCGTCATCTCCTGCGTCCCCGCCCGGCGGTTACCACGTCAAGCTGGAAACCGTTACCGGCAGCGGTGACGACCTGGCCCTGCTCTCGCTGCTGGATCGCGTCCAGTACCACGACCCCGACGGCGACGCCGAGCGCGCCGGCATCCCGCCGGCCTCCTGGCCGCTGTTCGGCCTGCTCTGGCCGTCGGGACACGTGCTTGCCGGCGTGATGGCCACCTACGCGATCGCCGGCAAGCGGGTGTTGGAGCTGGGCTGCGGCCTGGGCCTCGCCAGCATGGTGGTGCACCGGCGCGGCGGTGACGTCAAGGCCAGCGATTGCCATCCGCTGGCGGCGCTGTTTCTCACCGAGAACCTGGCTCTGAATGGGCTGCCGGTGATGAAGTACAGCGCCGCCCACTGGGGCCGCGCCAATCCGGGCCTGGGGCGCTTCGACGTGATCATCGGCAGCGACGTGCTGTACGACCGCGAGCAGCCCGAGGCGCTGTCGCAATTCATCGCCCGGCATTCGGAGCCCGGCGTGGAAGTGCTGATCGTCGACCCCGGCCGCGGCAACCAGACCAGCTTCAGCCGCAAGATGGTGCTGCTGGGCTACTCGCACAAGTCCAGACAGGTGAGCTGCCGGCCGGACGGAGTGGCATTCAAGGGACAGCTGCACCGTTACGGGCGCAACTGCTAAACTTTCGACAAATGTGTGCCCGCGTCCTTGCGCTCGTTCTGTCGATCGTCCTGCTGCTGTCCGGTGTTTTCGCCGCCGGGCCGGCGAGCGCGATGCCGGACCCGCAGCGGCTGCCGTTCGTCGCCGCAGCTGAAGCAGCGGCGTCCGAGGTAGCGCCAGACCTGCCGGCCAGTACTGCCACGGAGCTCGATGAGGCTGACAGCCTGCTGGACGCTCCGGACCAGCTCCAGGGGCCCCAGGCCCTGCGCCGCGCCGCGTTGCAGGCCTGGCGTCCGGATTCCGACGTGACGGCGGACCTCACGCATCCGCACCTGGCGGGGCCGCAACGGCCTCCGCGCGCGAGCAGCCGGTCCGCCTGATCCCGCCGTCGCGACCCGTCGCGGCACCCTTGTCCTCCCTGAAGAAAAGCGCCTCCCGGCCTGGCCGGAGCGCAAGGCACCCGCATGGAATTCCTGCTCGACCCCAACATCTGGATCGCGTTTGCGATGCTCACCGCCCTGGAGATCGTCCTGGGCATCGACAACATCATCTTCATCTCCATTCTGGTGGGCCGGTTGCCGCCCGAGCTGCGCGACAAGGCGCGGCGGGTCGGGCTTGGGTTCGCCATGGTGTCGCGGCTGGCGTTGGTGTTCACGCTGAGCTGGGTGATGGGCCTGACCGCCGAACTGTTCAGCGTCGCCGGCCATGGCATCAGCGGCCGGCAACTGGTGCTGCTGGGCGGCGGGTTGTTCCTGCTGTACAAGGCTTCGCACGAAATCTTCGTGGAGGTCGAGGCGCGCGACCTCGACGTGCCGCCGGCCACCGACGCAGCCGCTCTCCAGGCCGCTGGCCGACGGCTGTTCTGGGCCGTCATCGGCCAGATCGCCGTGATCGACATCGTGTTCTCGCTCGACTCGGTGATCACCGCCGTTGGCATGGTCGACCAGATCTGGGTCATGGTGGCCGCGGTGGTTACCTCGGTCGGCGTGATGCTGCTCGCGGCCAAGCCGATCGGCGACTTCGTCGACCGCCATCCCTCGGTCAAGGTGCTGGCGCTGGCCTTCCTGGTGATGGTGGGCATGGCGCTGACGGCGGAAGCTTTCGACCAGCACTTGCCCAAGGGCTACATCTACGCCGCGATGGCGTTTTCGCTGGCCGTCGAGGCTCTCAACATCCGGGCCCGCGGCAAGCGCCAGGCCTTGCGGGCGCTGCAAGGCCCCACCAGCTGATTCCCGTTTTCCAACCCCTTCCAAGGAGCTTTCCATGAACCAGGACATTCGAACTTTCCCTGTCGGCGCAACGGTCGACCCGGTCGCCATCGAGCGCAACCGCGTGCTGCGCAACACCTACTGGCTGCTGGCCCTGTCGATGGTGCCCACCGTGCTGGGCGCCTGGATCGGCGTCAGCACCGGCATTGCCCGCGCCCTGACCCCGGGCGTTGGCCTGGTGGTGTTCCTGGCCGGGGCCTTCGGCTTCATGTACGCCATCGAGAAGACCAAGAATTCCGCCGCCGGGGTGCCGGTGCTGCTGGCCTTCACCTTCTTCATGGGCGTGATGCTGTCGCGCCTGGTTGGCCAGGTGCTGGGCATGGCCAACGGCGCGAGCCTGATCATGACGGCCTTCGCCGGCACCGGCGCCATCTTCCTGGGCATGGCGACGCTGTCGTCGGTGATCAAGCGCGACCTGAGTGTGATGGGCAAGTTCCTGTTCATCGGCGCGATCCTGGTGCTGATCGCCGGCATCGCGAACGTGTTCATCCAGTCGGGTGCGCTGATGATCACGCTGTCCGTGCTGGTGATCGGCATCTTTTCCGCCTTCATCCTGTACGACCTGAAGCGCGTGAGGGACGGCCAGGAGACCAACTACATCTCGGCCACGCTGGGGGTCTACCTCAGCGTCTACAACGTGTTCCAGTCGCTGTTAATGCTGCTGGGCATCGGCGGCGGCCGCAACGAATAGGCCGCCTCAGGAAGCCAGTGCCTCGAGCAGTTCGGTCTCGATCTCGATCTGCTGCTTGTTGTGCTGGAGTTCCGGGCCGTCAATCAGGAAGGTGTCCTCGACCCGCTCGCCCAGGGTTGACACCTTGGCCAGCTGCAGGTTGATTTTGTGCTTCGCCAGCACGCGGGCCACCGAATACAGCAAGCCGACCCGGTCGCTGGCCGAAATGCTCAGCAACCAGCGTTGCGCTTTCTCGTCCGGGCGCAGGTCGACCCGTGGCGCGACCGGAAAGCTTCGGACGCGACGCGACACGCGTCCGCGGCTGGGCGCGGGCAGGGGGCCGGCCTTGACCAGCGTCTGGCACAGCTCCGATTCGACCATGCTGATCAGCTCGCGGTTGTGCTCGGGCAGCATCGAACTCACCACCTGGAAAGTGTCGAGCGCGTAATCGCTGCTGGTGGTGTGGACCTTGGCTTCGAGGATGCTGAACGAGGCGGAATCGAAGTAACCGCAGATGCGCGCGAACAGGTCTGGCTGGTCGGGCGTGTACACCAGCACCTGCAGACCTTCCCCCACCGGCGACAGCCGGGCTCGCACGATCGTCTTGCCCAGACCGACATGGCGCGAGACGTGCCGGGTGTGCCAGGCAATTTCGCCGGCGTCATGGCGCATGAAATAGCCGACGTCCAGCCGGTCCCACAGCGTCTTGTGGGCCTCGAACGGCAGCGCATACAGCGCGAGCTTGATCAGCGCCTCCCGTTTGCGGCCCTCGACCTCCGCTTCGGGGTCCGGCGCCCGGCCGCCCATCACGCGCAGGGTGTAGCGGTACAGGTCCTCCAGCAACTTGCCCTTCCAGTTGTTCCAGACTTTCGGGCTGGTGCCCCGGATGTCGGCAACAGTGAGCAGGTACAGCGCCGTGAGGTAACGCTCGTTGCCGACGCGCGCGGCAAAGGCGGCGATCACGTCGGGATTGCCCAGGTCCTCTTTCTGCGCGATGCGGCTCATGGCTAGGTGCTCGCGAACGAGGAACACGATCAGCCGGCAGTCCTCGATCCCGACCTGGTGCTGGCGGCAAAAGAACTTGACGTCGCGCGCCCCCAGCTCCGAATGGTCGCCGCCGCGGCCCTTGGCGATGTCGTGGAACAGTGCCGCCACGTACAGGATCCAGGGCTTGTCCCAGCCGGCCGCGAGCTGGGAGCAGAACGGGTATTCGTGCGCGTGCTCGGGAATAAAAAAGCGCCGCACGTTGCGCAGCACCATCAGGATGTGCTGGTCCACCGTGTAGACATGGAACAGGTCGTGCTGCATCTGGCCCACGATCCGGCGGAACGCCCACAGATAGCGGCCGAGCACCGAGGTCTGGTTCATCAGCCGCAACGCGTGGGTGATGCCTTCGGGTTGCAGCAACATCGCCTTGAACGTGGCGTGGTTGACGGGGTCGCTGCGGAACCTGGCGTCCATCACGCTGCGGGCGTTGTACAGCGCGCGCAGGGTACGGACCGACAGGCCCCTCGTGCCCCGGGTGGTCTGGTAGATCAGGAAGGTTTCCAGAATCGCATGCGGGTTCTTCAAATACAGGTCGTCGCTCGCCACCTCGATCATTCCGGCTTTGTTGAAGAAATGCGCGTTGATCGGCTCCGGCGGGTGAGTGTTCGGATTCAGGCGCTCGTCGATGTTCAGCAGCAGGATCTGATTCAGCTGGGTCACGGCCTTGGCGGCCCAGTAATAGCGCTTCATCAGCGATTCGCTGGCCCGTGACATCACCCGCCCGGTGGTCGGGCTGATGCGGGCATGGAAGCCGAAGGATTCCGCGACCGCGGTCTGCAGGTCGAACACCAGTCGGTCCTCGCGCCGGTGCGCCACCAGATGCAGCCGGGCGCGGATCAGGCAGAGGAGGGCTTCGTTGCGCTTGAGCTGCCGCACCTCGAATGGCGTCGCCAGGCCCGAGCGCGCCAGGTCGTCCCAGCTGCTGCCGAAGCCCGCCGCCTTGGCCACCCACAGGATCACCCGCAGGTGCAGCGCAAGGTCGAGGCTTTCATCGGCCAGTGCTGGGACAGCGGCCTCGAAATCGGTTCCAGTGTGC
>JANXVP010000148.1 GCA_025351615.1 Ramlibacter sp.
CGCGGCGTCACGCTGCCGAAGGCCTGAGAGCCATGCTAACGAGGCTCCGACTCAGGGGTTCAAAAACTGATCTTGCCTCCGAAAGACGTACTCCATTGCATGATTTTTACCATCAGCGATGGAGTGCGCAAAACAGGAGCAAGGTCAGCTTGCTGACCCAAAGCAAGTCCTGTTCAACGCACTGAAAACTGCTACCGAACTGCCAGGGCGTCGTTTGGCGAAGTTCAATCTTTACTCGGCCCGGCATCGGGTTGCCGAGCTGACGACCGATTTTCATACGTGGAGGAAATTGCAGCCTTTGATGCCATGGTCGACACCTTGCGCGCGCAATTCATCGCGCTCCAGCTGATGGCATGACGGCGCAAGTTGATTTCTCAATTTATGCCTGAACGTCCATCGCGGTTGAACAATAGAAGACGACGATGATTCCTCACGAGCGAGCGCAGTTTCGGCGCGCCATGTCGCGCTTCAGGCCGGGCAGCCGGCTGTTCGCCTTGCTGATGCTGGGTCTGTGCGCGTCCGGCAGATGCATGGCGGCGCCCGAGGAAATCCAGGTCTACCTGGACGAGTTTGCGCAGCCGGGGACCTTCGGGCTGGATCTTCACACCAACTACGTGCTCTCGGCCGAGCCCGGCTCGGTCACGCGGCGCATGTTGCGGGTCACGCCCGAGTTGAGCTATGGCATCAACGAACAGTGGGAGGCGGCCGTGTACTGGCTGACGTCTGCCGGGTCGCTCCAGGGCCGCGGCGCACCGGTGATGGACGGAGCCAAGCTGCGGCTGAAGTGGCGTCCACGAGCCCCCCAACAACGGTACCCCTGGTACTGGGCGGCTAACCTGGTGGTCGGCCAGCTCGCACGCAGGTTCTACCCCGACGGCACGTCTGGCGAGCTGAAGTTCATCGGGGTCTACCAGACCGGACCATGGATCGTGGGAGCGAACCTGAACCTGGATCGCGCGCTGCGCAGCAATCCGATCCAGCCGGCGACCGCCGAGATCGACACCAAGGCCAGTTATCGCCTCGGGCCCGAGAGCGACGGCGAGAGCGACGGCGAGGGCGCCGTGCGCATCGGCTTGGAAAACTATTTCTTTCTCGGTCCCTTGCGAAGCCAGGGCGGGCCATCAACGCGGACGACGAGCAATTTCCTGGTGGCGGATTTCGCACTGCGGGGCTGGGAGTTCAACATTGGAGTGGGCAAGGCGACCGGTGCGACGCCGGACAAGTGGCTCATCAAGGCCATCATCGGCGTGCCATTGAAGTGAGTGCCCCGCGCCGGTCCACACGGACTGGCGCAGGCGGTGTACGCTCGTGGGCTCACAACGGGAGCTCGCATGAACATACTGATGGTCCTGACTTCGCATGACCAGCTTGGCAACACCGGAAAGAAAACCGGCTTCTGGCTGGAAGAATTCGCCGCGCCTTACTACGTGCTCAAGGACGCCGACGCAAGGGTCACGCTGGCGTCTCCGCTCGGCGGTCAGCCGCCGCTCGATCCGAAGAGCGACGAAGCGGATGCGCAGACCGACGCCACCCGGCGCTTCAAGCAGGACAAGGCGGCCCAGGCCGAACTGGCCAGCACAAAACGGCTGGCGGACGTCTCGGCCGCCGGCTTCGACGCAGTGTTCTACCCGGGCGGCCATGGCCCGCTGTGGGACCTGGTCAACGACAAGTCCTCGGTCGCGCTGATCGAGGCGATGCAGGCGGCCGGCAAGCCGGTGGCCGCGGTCTGTCACGCGCCCGCGGTGCTGCGCGACGTCAAGGCGCCCGACGGCTCGCCGCTGGTCGAGGGCAAGCGGGTGACGGGCTTCACCAACACCGAGGAAGAGGCTGTCGGCCTGACGGCGGTGGTGCCGTTCCTGGTCGAGGACATGCTCAAGAGCAAGGGTGGCCAGTATTCCAAGGGCGGTGACTGGCAGTCCTATGTGCTCACGGATGGCATGCTGATCACCGGCCAGAACCCGGCCTCGTCGGAAGCGGCGGCCAAGGCGTTGATCGCGCTGCTGCAGGACAAGCGCTAGTCTGCTGCCGCGAGGGCGGCGGCCGCTGGCAGGAATCCGGTGGCGTGGAATTGCAGCATGCCACTCGCGGCGGCAAGGAGCATGAAGGTGAACGCCAGCGCAGCGCGCAGCCTTGAAAAAAACCGTCATGAAAACTCCAGTTGTTGAATCGCGCAGCGCGCTGCCGCCAGGTCCCATCCAGCCCAGCCGCAACTCTTGAACAGCACCGGCCCCTTCGGGGCTTGGGGCGGGTCCAGCACCACTGCGCGCAAGTCGGCGAACAACGTCACGTCCAGCCCAGCCTGCAACAGGTCACCCGCTTCGCGGCGCGCGGCCATCGTGTCCACCACGATCGTTCCGTGGTCGGCGAAGTGCCGGCACAGTGCGGCGTCGAGTTCCACCATCGCCGGCGTGAAGGCACCGATGGCGGCGATGAATGCATCGGCGCGCGGCAGGGCCCGCAGCACCACCCGCCCGGCCGGCGTGCAGGTGACCACCAGCGGGCAATCGGCAAGCTGGGCGTCGGCATCCGCAACCACGCGGGCCGCCATGCCCAGGGCCTTTGCGTGGGCGACCAGTTGCTGCGCGCTGGAACGGCTGCGCGATGCCACCCGCACCTCCCGCACGCCCAGGCCTTCGGCGAAGGCTTCCAGGTGCGCGAGCCCCTGCGTGCCGGCGCCGATGATCAGCAGCGGTCCCGCCGGATTGGGCGCGAGCCGTTGCGCCGCCAGCAGCGAGACGGCCGCGGTGCGGCGGGCCGTCACCACCGGGCCGTCCAGAATCAGGCGCCGCTCGCCGCTGGCGACGTCGAACACCACGACGTCGCCCTGGATCGCCGGGCGGGCGCTGCCGGCGTTGCCCGGGGTGAAGGTGATCAGCTTGGTGATGGCCAGCCTGGCATCGAATGCCGGCATCACGAACAGGCTACCCCCGCCCGTGAGCGCCTGCACCAGCCGCGGCGGCACGCACACCGAAGCGTCCGCCAGCAGCAGTTCGATTTCCTGCGCCAGTGCGGCGTATGGCAGGCGGGCGGCGGTCTGGGGGGAATCGAGCAGGGCGGTCATGGAGCGGTTGAGCCGGCAGATGTTCTGGGCAGCAGCGATTTTGTCCTACGCCAGGACGGGGTAACGGCGCTAGCTGCCTCAAGGGGCGGAACCTAGCATCCCCTCACCGACCCAGGAGCCGCAATCATGTTGTCCCGTACTCTCAATCAAGTCGCGCAGTCCCCCTGGGCCAGGCTGGTTTGGGCCGGGATCGCGGTCCTTGCCTTGATCCAGCTCGTCGCCTTCTACCGCCTGTGCACCAGCCAGGTCAAACGCGCCCATGCACGCGAGACCGTCGCCGTCGATCAGCGCAATGCGCTCACCGACTGTCTCGACTACCTGCACAAGTCCACCATTTCGAGCTGCTCGCGCCAGACCGTGCGCAGCGGCGACATGGAAACCAGAACGCTCGCCTCGCGTGACCTGCCGCCTGTTCGGGTCAGTGCGCCGATGGTCCTGGCCGGCGCCGTCCCTGTCAGCTACGTCTTTCACTGATTGGCGCGTGCTGCCACACGGGGTGCTTCGGCACCCCGTTTTCATTTCCGCTTTCCCCGCCCACGCTGAGCTTGTGTCCGACAGCATCAGGGCCTCGCCGCCGACTGGTTGCGCCCGGCCGCCCGCCTACGATTGCCGCACAGCATCAGGAACAGGGAGCGCACCATGTACCACGCCCAACAGACCACAGCGCCGCGCAACGACGCCTCGCTCGAAGCCTCGGACGATTACGATGATCTGGGAGACGCGTCGCGTTACTGCCCGACCGAGCTGCTGGGCACTTTCACCTTGCTGATGGCCGGCCAGGGCCGCCGCGTCAGTTCCGACATGATGCTGAGCGATCGTGAGTATGCGATGTGGCAGCTGGCCCGCGCGCACTCCATGGCCGACGACCAATTGCGCTCCATTGCCGTGCGCCTTTTCTCCTGCTTCGACGATCCGCGCGGCTGGGGCGCCAGCCTGCAAGCCTGAAGCCACTGATCTAGAAATCGGCGCCTTCGACCAGAAAGCGGACGCGCCGCGCCCCCTGCCACTCATCGGCGTCGAGCCGGAACGCCAGCATGACCCGCGCCGGCAACGGCTCGGTATGGCCGAACCAGATCCCGTCGACCGGCTGGCCGCGGTGCTTGAGCTTCAGCGCCAGGTGCTTCTCGCCGACCAGCCGCTGCGACAACACTTCCACTTCTTCGCTGAACATCGGCGGCGCGAAACCCTGGCCCCAGACCTCGTGGTGCAGGGTGTCGACCAGCTCTGGACGCCGGTACTCGGGCAGCAGCGGGCCGTCGGTGTGGATGCGGCGCGCCAGCGTGGCGGTGTCCAGCCATTCCTGCGCAACCAGGCTCAGCGCCTCTTCGAAGAGAGCGATGTGTTCCTCGGCGACGGTGCAGCCCGCCGCCATCGCATGGCCCCCAAACCGCAACAGGACGCCCGGATGGCGCTTGGCCACCAGGTCCAGCGCATCGCGCAGGTGGAAGCCGGGGATCGAACGCCCCGAACCCTTGAGCTCGTGCTCGCGGCCTGGCGCCTGGCTGGCCGCGAACACGAAGCAGGGCCGGTGCAGCTTGTCCTTGATGCGGGAAGCGACGATGCCGACCACGCCTTCGTGGAAGTCGGGGTCGAACACGCAGATCGCCGGCGGCGGCTCGTCGCCCTCGTCGAACAGC
>JANXVP010000332.1 GCA_025351615.1 Ramlibacter sp.
CGACGTAAGCAATCCAGCGCTGGCCCTGGTGCTGGATGACCGGCTGGTAGGCGGTCCGCCCTTGCAGGTCGTTGTAGCCGACCAGGCGCATGTCGTGCGCCTGGGCTCCAGACTGGTCCTGCGCGCCGGCCAGCGTCGAAACGGCAAGCGCCGCCGCCGCGACAGCAATGCGCACCAAGCGGGGGAAGGTCATGTTGTTGTCTCCAGAGACGTCATTGGAAAGCGTTTGGGCCGTGCGGCTGGCGCAAGATCTCGCGGTTTTCAGGCCAGCAAGGCCTTGATCCGGTCGGCGTTGAGCGGCAGGTCGCGCGCACGCCGGCCGGTGGCCATGGCGACGGCGTTGGCGATGGCCGCCACGGTCGGTCCTTGCGCCCCCTCACCGACACCCAGCGGCTTCTCGTCGGGCCGGTCGATCAGTTCCACCTGCACAGTCGGCATTTCCGGGAAGCGCAGGATCCGGTAGTCCGGCCAATTGCGACTGAGCAGGCGCGTCTGGTCGTGCGGCGCGGATTCATACAGCGTCCAGCTGGTCGACTGGACGATGCCGCCCTCGATCTGGTTGCGCAGGCCATCCGGATTGATCACGAGCCCGGCATCGACCGCTGCCCAGGCCCGCTCGACCCGGACCACGCCCGAGCGCGTGTCCACTGCGACGTCGGCCACCACGCAGCAATACACCGCCAGGTTCTTGTACCTGGCAAAGGCAATGCCGCGGCCTTTGAGCACACCGGGCACCAGCGGAGAACGCGCAGTGCGGGTGTCCGCAGCCACGGTCTTTTTCCATCCCGCCAGCGCCGCCGCCCGTTCGATGACGGCACGGCCGCGCGGATCCTTCAGGTGCGCCAGCCGGAACTCGACCGGGTCCATGGCGGCCGCGCCTGCCAGTTCGTCCATGAAGGATTCCAGCGCGAACACGTTGGCATAGGCGCCGAGCGTGCGCAGCGCCGAGGTGCGGATGGGCAGGTCGACCAGCAGGTGGTTGACCACCTTCTGCTGCGGAAAGTCGTACAGCGGCACGGCATTGCGGTCGCTGCCGCCGGAGGGCTGCGGGATGTTGCGCGAGGGGCCGGGGGTCGTCGGCTGTTGCAAGGACCAGCCGGCCAGCAGGTTACTGCCGTCGGGGTCGCTGGGCCGCGTGCTGTGGGTGTAGCTCCAGACCTGGTGCTCCCAGTCCACCACCTTGCCCGACCCGTCCAGCGCAGCGCGCAGCTGCATCGTCATCGCCGAGCCGAGCGGCTCCCAGCCGAACTCGTCTTCGCGCATCCACTGCAGGCGCACCGGCGTGCCCGGCAGCGCCTTGGCCAGCAGCGCTGCATCGAGCGCCACGTCGTCGGCGCCGTTGTGGCCGTAGCAGCCGGAGCCCTCGCGGTGCATCACCGTGATGCTGGCCGGCGGCAGGCGAAGCACTTTGGCCATGTCGGCGCGTAGCGGGAACACGCCTTGCGAATGGCACCAGACCCGCAGCTTGCCGTCGTTCCACTGTGCCACGGCGCAGGAAGGACCGATCGACGCATGCGCCTGGAACGGCCGGGTGAATTCCGACGCCAGCCGGGTCGTTCCGGTCGCCGAGGCCAAGGCACTGGTTTTCTCGCTGACCACCGTATCGACCGAGCGCTGTTGCCGCATGTACTTGAACAACGCGGCGCCGGCGGGCGGCAAGTCGCCGGCAAGCTCCCAGCGCGCACCGGCCTGCAGCGCCAGCGCCGCTGCGATGGCCTGCTCTTCGCGGCTGGCCGCCACGGCCAGGAAGCTGCCATCCCGCACCACGGCAAGCACGCCCGGCATCGCCTGCACTGCGGCGATGTCGGCCTCGAGCAGGCGTGCGCGTGGCGCGCGCGGCCGCACCACACGGCCATGGACCATGCCCGGCAGGCGCAGGTCGTGCACATAGGCTTCGCCGCCCGTGACCTTGGCGGGGATGTCGCGCCGCTGCACGCTCTGCCCGATCAGCTTGTGCTGATTGCTCGTTTTGGGACGCGCCTTCGCGGTCGCTTCGCGCCGGAACGATGCGTCGGACGACACCTCCCAGTACGTGGTGCGCTTGCCGCCCGGCCCCAACACGGTGCCGTCGTTCACTTCGAGCAAGCCCGCATCCACTGCGAGGCGCGCAGCCGCAGCTCCGAGCAGCAACGCGCGCGCTTCGGCGCAGGCGAACTGCAGCGCGGTTCCGCTATCCTGGATCGACAGGCTGCCCGATGTCACGCCTTCGTTCGGCGTGCGCGACGTGTCGCCCGACACCACCTGCAGCCGGTTGCGGTCGACATCGAGTTCGTCCGAGACGATCTGCGTCAAGGCCGTGAGGATGCCCTGCCCCAGTTCCACCTTGCCGGTGAACATGGTGACGGTGCCGTCGGCGTTGATACGCAGCCAGCTGTCAAGCTGCCGGTTGCCGTTCAGGCTTCCAGGCAGCACGGCGGCAGCAGGCGCCTGCGCCACGGCAGGCACGAGCGGCGACAAGCTGAACAGGACCGTGAG
>JANXVP010000213.1 GCA_025351615.1 Ramlibacter sp.
CACCCGTTGCGCCACCTCGGCGGCCGTCACCTTGCCCGAGCCCACGGCCTTGTCGCTCATCGCCTGTCCGATCAGCTGGCTTTTGGTCGGCTTCTCGTCGGCCATCTCGCCGGGCCGGTTGCGGTGGCTCTGGCTGATGCCGGTGGGGACGAAATAAGGGCAGAGCACGCTGGCGCCGACCTGGTCCGAGACCAGCCGCAGGTCCTGGTACAGGGTCTCGGTGAGGCTGACCACCGCGTGCTTGCTGACGTTGTAGATCCCCATGTTCGGCGGTGTCAGCAGGCCTGCCATACTGGCTGTGTTGACGATGTGGCCCTGCCAGGACGCGTCCTTCTTCGCCGCATCCAGCATCATCGGCGTGAACAGGCGAACGCCGTGGATGACGCCCCACAGGTTGACGCCCAGGACCCATTCCCAATCCTTGACCGAGTTCTCCCAGACCAGGCCGCCCGAGCCGACCCCCGCATTGTTGAAGACGAAGTGGGGCGCGCCGAAGCGCGCCTGCACAGCCTTGGCCAACTCCTCCATCTCCTGCGCGCTGGAGACGTCGACCTTGCGCGCCAGGACCGATGCGCCGGCAGCCTTCATCTCGGCTTCGGCTTTCTCCAGGGCATCCTGCTGCACGTCCACCAGCACCAGGTTCATCTTGAGCCGGGCGCCGATGCGGGCGCATTCGAGGCCGAAGCCCGAAGCGGCGCCGGTGAGGACGGCGGTCTTGCCTGCGAAGTCCGTGATCATGGGGTGTCTGCCTTCTTCAATACGTAGCCGATGCGGGGGAAATGAACGTGGACCGTGCCCGTGCGCGCATCGGTTCGGCGCAGGCTGTAGTGGGTGCGGGTGGCGGCGACCAGTTCGCCTTCGGTGGCCTCCGGTCCGAAGCTTTCGGGCGTGACGGTGACGCGGCTGCCCAATGCGATTGCGTGGTCATCCTGGAAGGCGCTGTCGACCAGCAGGTTGCTTCCGTGCGGCATCGGCTCAGACTGGCTCGCGACCCGGACGGCATCCGCGGCACTGAATTTTTCCGGCAGCCCCTGGCCCAGCGCGTGCATGCGGTCCATCCACTCCAGCACCGACGGCGTGATGCCGAGGATGTCGGCGACCACCGGCACGCGGGTCCGGGTGAACCAGAGCGGATGGTAGGCGGCGAAGTCGGCGACACAGGGCTCCATGCCGAACAGGAAGTCATGCTCGTCGGCCATGTGGGCGATGCGCCGCAGGTAGGAACGGTACGCCGACGTGGCATCGGCCGCACGCAAGCGGGTCATGTTGACCGCCATGGCCTTGCGGTCTTCGCCGAAAGCCTTCGCAGCTTGCGGCGGAGCATCGGCGAACATGTGCGCGGCGCCCTTGGGCTGCAGGTTATACGCCATGGCGGCCCAGAATAGCGTGCTGTCCGCCCATTGCGCAAAGATGCGGCACACGCCCTTGAGATGCGCCGGATACAGCGCGGGCTCGGGCTGCACGTGCTCCAGCACATCGCAGATCAGGGCACTGTCGCAATAGATGTCCGCGCCGACCTGCAGGACAGGCGTCTTGCGGTAGCCCCCGGTCAAGGCGGTGACATCGGGCTTGGGCATGATCGACGGGATGTGAACCGACTTCCACCCCAGCTTCTTGCGGCCCAGGATCAGCCTGATCTTTTCGGAAAAGGGCGAGGTCGGATAGTGGTGCAGGATCAATTCGGTGGGCATGAGGTTTCCTGGCGCGGCATGGCGCGCTCGATGATGGTGTCGAAATCCGTGGCGTCGTCGAGGGTGCCGAAGGACTGTCCCCAGTTTCCATCCAGGCGCGAATCGCAGAACGCCGAGAACACGGCAGCCGGCGCAGTCTGGTACAGCAGTGCCGCCTGCACCGCGAGCGCCACGTCCTGAGCCAGGCGACGGGCTTGTCCTTCGGTTGCCGTCCCGTCGATGCGAGCCGGCAAGGCGGCGGCCACCCGGTCCAGCGCAGCGTTCGCCCCCATGGCCGGAGCCAGTTCCAGCGTGAGCGCCGCGCTCGCGCCGGCCTTGCGGCAGGCGCGCAGCAAGTCCAGCGCCATGATGTTGCCGGCGCCTTCCCAGATGGAGTTGACAGGCATCTCGCGGTAGATGCGCGCCATGATGCCTTCGCCACCTTCCTCGACATAACCGTTGCCGCCCAGGCATTCCATGGCCTCCTGCGCAAAGGCGCTGCCCCGCTTGCAGATCCAGAACTTCGCCACCGGTGTCAGCAGCCGCCCCATCGCCGCTTCCTGCGGATCGCCGGGCCTGTCGAACGTGCGGGCGAGGCGGATCGCGAGCGCTGTCGCCGCCTCGGATTCGAGCGCCATGTCGGCCAGCACGTTTCGCATCAGCGGGTGGTCCAGCAGGCGCTTTCCGAAAGCTTCGCGCTGCGAGGTGTGGTTCAGCGCGATCGACAGCGCCTGACGCATCAGGCCGGTGCTGCCGAGCGCGCAATCGAGCCGCGTCATGGTGCCCATCTCGAGGATCTGGGAAACGCCGCGGCCCTCAGCACCGACCAGCCATGCGGCCGCATCGTGCAACTCGACCTCCGAACTCGCGTTGGCCTGGTTGCCCAGCTTGTCCTTCAGGCGCTGGATACGGATGGCGTTGACGCTGCCGTCCGGCAGGATGCGCGGCAGGAAAAAGCAGCTCAGGCCGGCCCTGGTTTGTGCCAGCACCAGGAAGGCGTCGCACATCGGCGCAGAAAGAAACCACTTGTGGCCGGTGAGGCTGTAACGCGGGCCCCAGGCGCCGCTTGCGCCTGCTGCCGGAGCAGGTCTCGGGTCCAGGACCGCTTGCGTGGTATTGGCCCGGACGTCAGAGCCGCCCTGCTTCTCGGTCATGCCCATCCCCATGGTGAGCCCTGCCTTGTCGCGCCACAGCTTCATGGCGGGGTCATAGGCGCGGCTGGCGAGCTTCGGGCCCCAGTCGGCATGGAGGGCGGCGTTGCCGCGCAGCGCGGGTGCCACTGCATAAGTCATCGAGATGGGGCACAGGATCGAAGGTTCGAGCTCGGTGAACAGCATGAAAGCGGCGGCACGCCGCACATGCGGCGAGGCGCATGCGCCTGCGTCGCTCCACGCGGTTCCGTGCAAACCCGCGCCGGTCGCTGCTGCCATCAGCACGTGATAACTGGGATGGAATTGCACCTCGTCGATCCGGCGCCCGAAGCGGTCGTGGCTGTGCAGCTGGGGCGCATGAACGTTTGCCAGCCGCGCATGGGTCTGCATCTGCGCGCTGCCCAGCGTTTCCCCGAGGCCGGACAGCGACGCGGTCTCCAGCGCCGGTGCGTTGAACTTCAGCGCATCGCGCAGGGGCAGGTTGCCCTCGAACAGGTTGTAGCCGACCAGCGGCTGCGGCTGGTTGAAGACGTCGTGGGTGAATTCAGCCATTGGGTCTCCGGTCGGCAAAGACAAGCCGCCAGGTGGCGCCGACTGCGCGCACTTCGGCGCCTTCGAGGGCGCCCTTTTCCTGCAGCAGCCGGTGCAGGCGCGGCAGGTGGTAGTGCGGGACGGCGGGATACAGGTGGTGCTCCAGGTGGTAGTTGACGTGGTGCGGGAACAGCAGGGTTCGCGCAGCCCAGGCGGCTACCGAACCGGTCGTGCGATTGCTGCGCGCAGCCGTAAGCGGTGAACTCAGGTCGTGCACCCCGCCGTGCTCGAAGATGGCGCGCAGCCGCAGGATGGGCTGCAACACCGTCACCAGCGGCAGCAGCCAGAGCACCGCATAGATCAGCAAGCCGCGCCAGCCGCCGGCGGCCAGCGCGGCAAGCGGTGCGAGGAGGTGAAAGGAAATCACCAGCCGCCGGTCTGCGCGCGCCGAGGTGCGCAAGTCCGGCGACGTGTCGTCCAGCGGTCGGATCACGCGCCTGGTGTCGCCGTTGATGGCGGGAGCGCCGAAGAAATAGGCGTAAGTCTTCCAGGCGTTCAAGCCCAGGACGTCGCGCAGCAGCTTGCGCCACAGGTAGGCCCTGCCGCGCGGATAGCCACCGTGGATCGCCGTGTCGGCGTCGTCGTCGGTGTACAGATTGTTGTGGTGCAGCCTGTGCGTCACGCGGTAGGTGCACATCGAAACGCCGCCGATCATTGCGACCAGGCGCCCGACAATGTCGTTGGCGCGCCGGTTGCCGAACAGCCTGTAATGCGCCGACTCATGCGCCAGGATGAACAAGCCGTGCTGGCAGACACCGATCACCAGGATACTCAGCACCATCCAGCCGCTGGGCCAGGTGGCGATCGCGAGCAACAGGGCTGCAGCGATGAGGCCGAATGTCTGGCCGATCGCCAGCAGCGATCTCGCCGTTGAAAGTTGCGTCAGCGGCAGCAGTTCGGCCGGGGAGAGCAGCTTGCGTGCCTGCGCATTGCCTGAGCCCGGCCGGCGCAGGTCTTCACGGAACTCCTCGCCGGTGTGGGTGACCCGGTCCAAGGCAGCCTCCCTCAGCCCAGCTTGACCAGCTGCTTGCCGAAGTTGCGGCCCTTGAGCAGGCCGAGAAAAGCTTCCGGCGCGGATTGAATGCCCTGGACAACGGACTCGCGCGGCCGCAGCTTGCCGGTCCCGACCAGCGTGCCCAGTTCCTTCAGGGCCTCCGGCCAGACTTCCATGTGCTCGCTGACGATGAAGCCCTGGATCTTCATCCGGTTGGTGAGAATCAGCTGCGGATACGCCATCGGAATGGGCTGCCCGTCGTAGCCGGCGATCATCCCGCAGAGCGCGAGACGGCTGAAGGCATTCATCCGCAGCATCACGGCGTCCATGACCATGCCTCCCACATTCTCGAAGTAACCGTCGACTCCGTCCGGCGCTGCGTCCTTCAGCGCTTTGGACAGGGAGACCGCATCCTTGTGCTGCTTGTAGTCGATGCTGGCGTCGAAGCCGAGTTCTTCCTTGACGTAGCGGCACTTGTCGGCGCCGCCGGCGATTCCGATCGCGCGGCAGCCGCGGGCCTTGGCCAGCGCGCCGAAGGCACTGCCGACGGCGCCACTGGCCGCGCTCACGACCACGGTCTGGCCGGCCTTCGGTTCGATGATCTTTACCAGGCCGTACCAGGCGGTGACACCAGGCATACCGACCGCGCCGAGATAGTGCGACAGCGGAACGTAGGTGGTGTCCACCTTGCGCAGGGCCCCTGGCTGGTCGACGTTGACGACGCTGTATTCCTGCCAGCCACCCATGCCGACCACCTTGTCGCCGGGCTGGAATTTCGGCGAGCGGCTTTCAACCACCTCGCCTGCTGTGCCGCCCTGCATCACCTGTCCCAGCGGCTGCGGCACCGCGTAGCTCTTCGCGTCGTTCATGCGGCCGCGCATGTACGGATCCAGGCTCAGGAAATGATGGCGGACCAGCACCTGGCCGTCGGCCAGCGGCGGCGTCTCACCTGGCACCAGCTTGAAGTTGCTGGCAGATGCTTCGCCCTGCGGGCGATTGTCGAGAAATACCTGTTGGTTGTGGGCCATGGCGCTCCTTCAGTCGGTTGAGATGGAATTGGTGGGGTTCGCGTCGCCCTGGGGGCCGGCGGGCAGGCGCTTGACGTACTTGAAGGTGCCGGTCGCGTGGGCGCAGGCACGGCCTTGCGCGTCGAAGATGGTGGCCTCGGTGAAAGCCATCGTCCCCGTGCGGTGCATCAGACGGCCCTTGCCGCTCAGCTTGCCGCGCGCTGCCTGCATGAACGTGGTCTTCATTTCGATCGTGACCACGCCCATCTCCGGGTTCACGCTGCGCGCGGCGGCGGCCATCGTCACGTCCATCAGGGTCATCAACGCGCCGCCATGCGTGACGCTGAAAGAGTTGAGGTGCTCCGGCCGGGGTTCGTAGTCGATCTGCGAATGCCCGCCTTCGAACAGCTCCAGCACGAAGCCCAGATGGCTGACGAAGGGAATGGCGACGCCGAAGCCGATGGGCATGTTCAGTCGGCGCAGGGCCGCCCCAAGGCGACCGACGCCCCTTCGGGAAGCAGCGCAGTCCACAAAGTGACAAGCTTGGGGGCCATTTCAGCCCCCAGTGACCACGCTGACGCCGCCGTCCACCGCCAGCCACTGGCCGGTGATGTGCTTGCCGGCGTCGGACGCGTAGAGCACGGTGAGGCCCTTGAGGTCTTCGTCGTCGCCCAGGCGGTGCAGCGGCGCATTGGCGGCGAGCTTGTCCTCGCCGATGGCCGCGAGCGTCCCGGCCGTCATCTTGCTTGGAAAGAATCCGGGGCAGATTGCGTTCACGGTGATGTTGTACTTGCCCCATTCGGCTGCCAGCGCCTTGGTGAAGTTGATCACCGCGCCCTTGGACGTGTTGTAGGCGATGGTGGTCATCTCGGGCGGATTGCCGCCCAGCCCCGCGATCGACGCCACGTTGATGATGCGGCCCTGCCTGCGCTCGATCATGCTGCGCTTGGCGACGTGCTGGGACAGGATGAAGTAGCCGCGGATGTTGAGGTTCATCACCTTGTCCCAGGCTTCGACGGGGTGGTCTTCGGCCGGTGCCCCCCACGCAGCGCCGGCGTTGTTCACGAGAATGTCGATCACGCCCATGCGCTGCAGGGTCTCATCGGCCAGGCGGCGGATGTCGTCTTCCTTCGCGCAGTCGGCGGCGATCCAGCGCGCGTCGATGCCCGCAGCCTGCAGGTCGGCGGTTGCAACTTCGAGGTCACCGGCCTTGCGCGAACTGAGCATGATGCGCGCGCCGGCCTCGCCCAGCGCATGGGCCATCTGCAGGCCCAGCCCGCGCGACCCGCCGGTGACGAGCGCGGTCTTGCCCTTGAGGTCGAATAGTTGCGAAACGGTGCGGGTCATCCGGAAGTCTCCTGGGTTTATCGGTGTCAGCTGTTGATTGTGCGACCGTGCTGTGCCGATTTGTGTCCCACGCGCGATATTTCAGGCGTCGTCGTCCGGGCGCGCCTCGAGCCGGGGCGCCAGCATCAGAACGCCTCTTCCGGCATCTCGGCGCAGGTAAGGTCGCGCGAGGACACCACCTTGAGCCACGCGCCGATCTTGGGCAGTTCGTAATGGAAGAAAAACCGCTCCGCGCGCAACCGCCCTTCGCGCGCCGCGCTTGCGGGCGCAGCGACGGCGACCAGCGCCACATCGAGCCAGATCCAGGCCAGCACCATGTGGCCGAAGGCCTGCATGTAGGGCACAGCATTGGCCAGCGCCTCGCCGGGCACACCGGTGGCCCACGCTGCCTCGGTGGCGGCGCCCACTTGTTGCAGCGCCTGGCCGAGCGCGGCGGCGTCTTGCGCCAGGTCGGGCTGCTGGAGCGCGCGCTCGATGGTGGCCTGGATGCGGCCGGCCAGCAGTTGCAGACCCTTGCCGCCTTCCAGCAGCACCTTGCGGCCCAGCAGGTCCGCGGCCTGGATGCCGTGCGTGCCTTCATGGATCATGTTCAGCCGGTTGTCGCGCCAGTACTGCTCGACCGGAAAGTCGCGGGTGTAGCCGTAGCCGCCGTGAACCTGGATCGCGAGCGAATTCGCTTCCAGGCACCACTCGCTGGGCCAGCTTTTGGCGATCGGCGTCAGCACTTCCAGCAACAGCCGCGCATCGTCCGCCGCCGCCGGCTCGCCAGTGTGCTGCTCGTCCACGAGGCGCGCGCAGTACAGTTCCAGCGCCAGCGCGCCTTCGCAGTACGACTTCTGCGCCAGCAGCATCCGCTTGACGTCGGCGTGCTCGATGATCCGCACCTGGGGTTGTGCGGGGTTCTTGCCGGCCGGACCCACCGGACGGCCCTGCGGCCGGTTCCTGGCGTAATCGAGTGAAGCGTAGTAGCCGGCCAGGCCCAGCACCACGGCCGCCGTACCGACGCCGATCCGCGCCTCGTTCATCATGTGGAACATGCACCGCAGGCCCTCGTGCGGCTTGCCCACGAGATAGCCGATGGCGCCGCCCCCATTTCCGTCGAAACCACCCGAGCCTCCCGGCACCGGAAACTTGCCCTCGCCGAAATTGAGCAGCGTGTTGGTCGTGCCGCGCCAGCCCAGCTTGTGGTTCAGGCCCGCCAGCGCAACGTCGTTGCGCACGCCGGTGAGCTGGCCGTCGGTGTCCACGATTTTCTTGGGCACGATGAACAGCGAGATGCCACGCGTGCCGGGGATCAGCTTGCCGTCCGGCCCTGGAATCTTGGCCAGCACCAGGTGGATGATGTTTTCGGTCAGCTCATGCTCGCCGGCCGAGATCCACATCTTGTTGCCCTTGAGCCGGTAGCGCGGGCCCAGCGGATCGTCCCCGAAACCGGAACCGTCGGGAACGGCCCGCGTCGTGATGTCGGACAGTGACGATCCGGCTTGCGGCTCGGACAGGCACATCGTCCCGGAGAAGCGCCCTGCCAGTTCGTTGCGGGCGAACACCGCCTTCTGCATCTCCGTGCCGTGCACCAGCAGCAGGTTCGCGTTACCCTTGGTCAGCAGGGCCGAGCCGATGCTGACCGAGGCCAGGCCGAAAAAGCCGTTGGCCGCCGCCTCGATCGTGTACGGCAACTGCATGCCGCCCTCTTCATAGTCCTGCGCCGCACTCAGCATGCCGGACTCGGCGTAGGCCTTGTGGGCGTCATGGGTGGCCTGCGGCAGGATCACCTTGTCGCCGTCAAAGCGCGGCTCCTCGATGTCGACCGTCCGGTTGAACGGCGCGTATTTCTCTCGCGCGATCCGCTCGCAGGTGTCGAGCACCGCATCGAAGGTTTCGCGCGAGTGATCGGCGAAACGGCTGCGCCCGGCGAGGTCTTCGGCACGCAGCCAGTCGTAGAGCAGGAAGTCGAGGGTGGGACGAAGAGACATGGCACTCCTGAGGACATTCAGAGAACTTCGAAGATCCCCGCTGCGCCCATCCCGCCCCCGATGCACATGGTGACGCCGACCCGTTTGGCGCCGCGGCGCTTGCCTTCGATCAGGGCGTGGCCGGTCAGCCGCTGGCCCGAAACTCCATAGGGATGGCCCAGTGCGATGGCGCCGCCATCGACGTTGAGGCGGTCGTTTGAAATCCCCAGCCTGTCTCGGCTGTAGATCACCTGAACGGCAAAGGCTTCGTTCAGCTCCCAAAGGTCGATGTCATCGACCGTCAGGCCCAGCTTCTTGAGCACCTTGGGCACGGCAAACACCGGGCCGATGCCCATCTCGTCGGGTTCGCACCCGGCGACCGCAAAGCCCAGGAAGCGGCCAAGCGGCTTCAGGTTGTGCTTGCTGGCGTATTCCTCGCTCACGATCACGCAGGCACCGGCGCCGTCCGAGAACTGGCTGGCATTGCCCGCCGTGATGACGCCGCCGGGAAGCGCGGGTTTGATGCCGCTGATGCCTTCCTTGGTCGTGCCTTCACGCGTGCCTTCGTCCTTGCTCACCGTCACTTCCTTGGTGCGCAGGCCCATCACCGCGTCGGCCACGCCGGCCTTGACGGTGATCGGCGCGATCTCGGCGTCGTACTTGCCGGAGGTCTGCGCCGCGCAGGCTTTCTGCTGGCTGGCGGCGCCGTATTCGTCCATCACATCGCGACCGATGTTGTAACGTTTGGCGACCTGCTCGGCGGTCTGCAGCATGCTCCAGTAAATCTCGGGCTTGAGCTTGTCCAGCTCCGGATCTTTCAGCATGTGCGTGTTGGCCTCCTGCTGGACACAGGAAATGCTCTCCACGCCGCCAGCCACGAAGACATCGGCTTCGCCCGCGATGACGCGCTGCGCCGCAAGGGCGATGGTCTGCAGGCCGGAGGAACAAAAACGGTTGACCGTGACACCCGACACGGTGACCGGGCAGCCTGCCATCAGGGCGATCTGGCGCGCGATGTTCGAGCCAGTGGCGCCTTCGGGCGTCGCGCAGCCCATGATCACGTCCTCGACTTCAGCGGGGTCGATGCCTGCGCGCAGCAGCGCATGCCTGACAGCGTGGCCGCCGAGCGTCGCGCCATGGGTCATGTTGAACGAACCTTTCCAGCTTTTGGCCAGGGGCGTGCGGGCGGTGGAAACAATAACGGCGGAGGTCATGGCGGGGCCTTTCTGGGGAGGTGCGGAAAAAATCAGGGCGAAGGCGTGGTTGCGGCGTTGCGCAGCAGCTGGTGGTAAAAGCGCACCAGCTCGGCGAGGTTGCTGGTGGCGATCCGCTCGTTGGTGCCATGGAAGCGCGGCAGGTCCTGGGCTTTGGCGCGCACGGGCGAGAACCGGTAGATGTGGTCGCTGACGGCGCTGAAGTGGCGCGAATCGGTCGCGCCGATCATCAGACCCGGTGCGACGATGGTGTCGGGAAACAACGAGCGGACCGTCCGGTTGATCAGCTGGTAGGACGCGGCGCTCGATGGCGTCACGGGAGACGGCTCCGAGCTGAACGGCATCGCGACCAGCTCGAATCGCGCGTCGTTGATCGTGTCTTTGGCATGCTGCATCACAGTCGCGCGAGTGTCGCCCGGCATCAGCCGGAAGTTCACCGTCGCTTCGGCCAGGCCTGGAATCACGTTGTCCTTGTTGCCGGCATTGAAGACAGTGAGCGCCGTGGTGGTCCGCAGTATCGCGCTGGTGCTGGCGCCTTTCTCCAGCTGGGCCTGCACATACGGCCCGAACAGCCAGAGGTTGGTGAGTGCAAAGCGGTTGATCCCTGTCATCTCGGGCGCAATGGTTTCGAACATTTCGCGCGCCACCCCCCGCACCGCGGCGTGCATCTGCCTGTCGTCGAGGCGCGTCAGCGCTGCGCTCATCATGCCGATCGCACTTTCGCCGCGTGGCGGCGGCATCGAAGAATGGCCCGGCGTCGCCGGTACCTTCATGGCGACCGAGAGATAGCCTTTTTCGGCAATGCCAATCAGCGCAGCGGGCTTCGCGAGGCCCGGCAGGATGCCTTCGGTGATCAGCAAGCCCTCGTCGATCACGAATTCCAGCTTGACGCCGCGCGATCGCAGCAATTCCGCGATTTGCCGCGCGCCGCGAAGGCCCCCGACTTCTTCGTCGGCGCCGAACGACAGATACACCGTCTGGCGCGGCTGGAATCCGCTGGCGAGCAGCATTTCGACGGCCTCCAGCTGCGAGATCAGGTTGGCCTTGTCGTCCCACGCACCCCGGCCCCAGACAAAACCGTCCTTCAGCTGACCAGCAAAAGGCTCTGCCTGCCAGCTGCCTTCCGTGCCCGGAGCGATCGGCACCACGTCTTGATGCGCCATCAGCAGGATCGGGAGCGCCTGGGCGTCGTTGCCCTGCCATGTGTAGAGCAGGCTCAGGTCACCGACCATTTCGCGCTTGAGCGCGGCATGGACTTTCGGAAAACGCTGCTGCAGGTAGTCGTGCAGCTTGTGGAACTCCAGGGCGTTCTGCTGGGCATCTTCGAAACTGGAGACCGTCCGGAATTGCAGCGACCCCGCCAGTTTCTCGGCGACGCCCCGCTCGTCCACCGCCAACGGGGGCGCCACCGGCACATCGAGTTGACGCGAGCCCTGTCGCAGCGTGTTGGCCACGACGGCCGCTACCAGCAGCACCAAGAGTGCGAGCAGCGAAAGCGCAATGCGTTTGATCATGGGTTGGGAGACGTGGATCCCTGCCCCCGCCTCCGCGGGGGCAGGCTCTGCTCGGGGATGACGGCCATGGGGTCGTCAGCTGAAGCTCTTCCCTTCAGCGGCGAGTTTCACCAGCAACGGTGCCGGTTCCCAGAACTTCTGGTCATCGCGCGGGTTCTGCTGGAAGCGCTTCATCGCCTGCACCACATTGAAGAGGCCGACCTGGTCGGCGTACATCATCGGGCCGCCGCGGTGCATCGGAAAGCCGTACCCGGTGAGGTACACCATGTCGATGTCACCCGCCTTCGATGCGATGCCGTCCTCGAGGATGCGCGCGCCTTCGTTCACCAGGGCGTAGACCAGCCGCTGGACGATTTCCTGGTCGGAGATCTTGCGCGGCGTGATGCCCAGTTCCTTGCGGTGGTCCTCGATCATCTTGTTGACCAGCGGGGATGGGATCGCGTCCCGCTTGCCGGCCTGATAGTCGTACCAGCCGGCCCCGGTCTTCTGGCCGAAGCGGCCCAGCTCGCACAGCTTGTCGGCGGTGCGGCTGTACAGCATGTTCGGCCGCTCCTGCGCACGGCGCTTGCGGATCGCCCAGCCGATGTCGTTGCCGGCCAGGTCGCCCATGCGAAACGGGCCCATCGCGAAGCCGAATTTCTCCGCCGCCTTGTCGACCTGCTGCGGCGTCGCGCCTTCGTCCAGCAGGAAGCCGGCCTGCCGGCTGTACTGCTCGATCATGCGGTTGCCGATGAAGCCGTCGCACACGCCCGACACAACGGCTGTTTTCTTGATCTGCTTGCCCAGCGCCATCACCGTCGCCAGCACGTCCTTGGCCGTCTTCTCGCCGCGCACCACTTCCAGCAGCTTCATCACGTTGGCCGGGCTGAAGAAGTGCAGGCCGACAACGTCCTGCGGCCGCTTGGTGAAGGAAGCGATCCTGTTGACGTCGAGCGTCGAGGTATTGGAGGCGAGGATCGCCCCCGGCTTCATCACTTCGTCGAGCTTTTCGAACACCTTCTGCTTCACACCCATCTCCTCGAACACCGCCTCGATCACCAGGTCGGCGTCCTTGAGGTCGGCGTACTCCAGGGTGGTAAACAGCAGGCCCATGCGCTGGTCGTACTTGTCCTGCTTGAGCTTGCCCCGCTTGACCTGCGATTCGTAATTCTTGCGGATCGTGGCGATGCCGCGGTCCAGCGCGTCCTGCTTCATCTCCA